>JADGRG010000420.1 GCA_017881145.1 Sandaracinaceae bacterium
CGAACACACCGGACACGGTACGTGGTTGAGGTGCCGAGGTGGTACGAGTCGCCGCCGTAGAAGGAGACGATCCATGCGCTGCCGGACAAGCCGACATACGGCGACGACGACCAGAAATACTCCGCTGGCGTGCTCGGAAAAGCCGTCGGATCGATCGCTGGGCTGTACTTCGTCGGATCGACCAGCGTCAGCAACTCGGCACGGGTCGGCAGCCGCCAACCTGGGCCCGCCAGCGACAGCCCTGTGCAGTACGCCACCGCTCCTGCTTGCGTGCAGCTCGTGCCGGAGCAACCGGCGGCGACGGGCGCGGTTGGAACCGCCTGCTGCCAGGTCAGCTTGGTGCGCGTATCGTAGACGGTGCCGGCTGCAGGAAACGTGTAGCGACCTGGTGGCGCGTCGGCGACCGCCGGCAGCGCCGGGACCCACACGCCGAGCAAGCCAACCCAACCCACGAACATGCAGCAGCGACGTGTCATACGGACTCTCCATGATGCATTCGTTGATCACCAGGCGCGGGACCCACTGGTTCGAGCAGGTAGCGCAACTCACGATGCTTCAGTGCGCCGTGGGCCCAGGGCCGCTCCACAGCGAGCGCGACGCTGTAGCCCAAGCGCACGAGCGCGGTGGCGTGACGCCCGGCCTGTCGAAAGGGGACGCAGAAGCGCGCCCCGTGGCGCCCGTGTGCGCGCAGCTCGAGCTTCCGGCCCGCCCAAGCGGGCAAGAGCACCGAGCGCCCCACGCGCAGCAAGAGCACGGCCCCGCGCAGGCCGCGACCCAGCCCGGCGCGCTGTTGCCGCAGCGTGCGCGCAGGCCGAGGGCGCGCAAAGCGCAGCGCCACACCGGCGCCGCGCCGACACAAGAGCCGCCGTGCCACCGCTGCGCCCGCCCAGAGCCGAGCCCGCAGCCGGTGAGCGCTGGCATGCGCGAAGTGACCCTCGTAGCTCGACCACGCCGCGCGTAGCTGCTCGGGTGCATCACCGTCCACGCGCAACAGGTGCAGCGGGCCGCGGACCCAGCCGATGCCGGCAAGCCGCGCTGGCTCGCCAGGTTGGAGCGTCGCGCGGCGCACAGTGGCCTGCGCCGCCTTCAGCTTGCCCTGGAACGCCTGGACCACCCGCCTGCGCGGCAGGACATAACCTGGCCGCACGACATAGCCGACGAAGTCGATGCCCTCGCTGACGGCAAACGGCTCGGCGCCCGGGTGCAGCGCCAGGCGCAGCCGCCGCTCGCAGAACGCGGCTATCTCATCACGGGCCTGCACCAAGCGCTGCGGGTCGCTGTCGACCAATATCAGGTCGTCCACGTAGCGGACGTAGCGAGTGCAGCCCAGCCCCCGGGTCACAAAGTGGTCGAGCGAGTCCAGGTAGACGTTAGCAAAGAACTGGCTGGTCAGGTTGCCGATGGGAAGCCCACACTCGGGGCCGTGAGCGCCCAGGCGCTTGTGCGCAGGCACGCGCGCAAAGGCACGCGCCGGGGCCACCCGAGCAGCGCGAGTGCTGTCGTGCTCGATGATCACGGTCGAGAGCTCGAACGCCGTGAGCGCGCGCGGGTCGCGAGCCAGCGGCGGCAGCGCTCGTGCTGCCGCCTCGATGCGCGCCAAGAGCGTCGGCTTGTGAATCGATGGAAAGAAGCTCCGAACGTCGAGCTGCAGCGCATAGGCTCGCACGTTGCCGTGGCGTGTCGCGTTCCACAGGTGAGCTTGCAGCCTGCGCGCTGCTGCATGAGTCCCGCGACCAGGCAAGCATGCAAAGGTATCGGCGATGAAGTGCGCTTCGAAACTCGGGGCGAGCAGGTCATGGAGCAGGTGGTGGACGATGCGATCCGGATAGTCGGCGGCGTGAATCTCACGATGCTTGGGCCGCTCGGTGACGAACACCCTGCCGGGTGCCGGCACGTAGCTGCCCTGCGAAATACGAGCGGCGAGGTCCAAGAGCACCTCACCCTCGTTCAGGCGATAGGCCATCACGTCTTGCCTGCTCTGCTTGCGCCGGCCACAACGCTTGGCAGCGCTGTGAAGCGACGCAAGCAACTCGGGCTCGCGGATGGCTAGCGCAGAGCCGCAGGCTGCTGCGCGAACTGCCACTACGTTCTGCACGCCGAGCTCCATCCCATCCTCAACGCACGCACCGGACACGGTTTGTATTGCTGGTGTCGTTGTTGTTCGAGTTGCCGTCGTTGAAGTTGACGTTCCATGCGTTGCCGGCCGAACCGACATACGGCGAGGACGACCTGGGCGACTGACTTTTGCGCAACACCCGGGGTGAACCGGGTCCTGCCTGCGGCCGAGGCCCGTTTGAAGGGCGAGTCGGCACGCGCCTTGGTATGCCGCGGCAAAAGCGCCGCGGCGCAGCCGCCGCACGGGGTGGTTGTGGCACACCCGATCATCGCGTCCGCTCCTGGTGAGGAGCGGAGCCCGAGACCGGCTCTGGCCCGCGGTGCGAAGTCGGACTCACACCCGACCGCGCGCTGCTTGATTGCTCTGCTCGGCGTTCGTGGGCACGCCACGCCTCTGCCTGTTTCGCCACGCCCACCACCTGCTCGATGACCTGCGCGAAGTGCTGAAACGATTCAAATGCCTTCACCTCCTTGCCCATCTGGACGAGCAACTTGAGTTCTTCGACGCGTCCGCAGAGTCGGTCGAGCGCCTGCATGCGCCCACTGCGGCGCTGCGCGCGCGCAACCCACAGCAGGCAGTCGGTCGCCGTGTCGAGCAAGCGCGCGCCCAGCGTGTATTTGTGACGCTTTGGGAAGTGCTGGGCGACGCGATCAAGGAGCACGATGGGGTCCATCGTACTCTTGTAGATCGGCAGTCCCTCGTAATAGCTCACAGCGCAAATCTCCGAGAATGAAGAAAAAAGTCGATATCTCTAGGCCACCCCGTCCTCAACGCACGCACCGGTCACGGAACGTATTGCTGGTGTCGTAGCCGTTCGAGTTGCCGTCGGAGAAGTTGACGACCCATGCGTTGCCGGCCGAACCGACATACGGCGAGGACGACCAGAAATACGTCGCTGGCGTGCTCGGGAAAGCCGTCGGATCGATCGCGGGACTGTAGCGGGTGTCATCGATGATCGACTCCAGCTCAGCTTTTGTGGGCAGCCGCCAACCCGTGCCCGCCAGCGAAAGCCCCGTGCAGTAGGTCTTGGCCTGTGCCCACGGATAAGAGCCCGCATCCACGGTCTGCTGCCACACAAGGCCGCTGCGCGAATCCGTGACCG
>JADGRG010000421.1 GCA_017881145.1 Sandaracinaceae bacterium
CAAAGCACGTTTCCCTGGCGATCCGGCACTTCCCATCGCCCCACTCGCGTATACTGTGGCGCCAACACACGCTGAGGTCGGCTGCCCGAGCCTCCGAGAAGCTTCTACCCACTCCATGTTTCGCTTCACGCTTCTTCTGGCTTTGACGGCGTCACTCTGTGCCTGCGCAGGCGCGGGGCTGCCACCTCTCGCCAAGGGACAGGTAGCCCGTCCGACGCCCGCGGTGGTCACCGATGCGAGCTACGCCGAGGTCCTGCGCTCCTTGCAGCGGCTCGACGCGCAGGACTCTGCTCGCACAACGCTGCGTGAGCGGCTCGCCGAGTATCTGCTGCACAAGGGCGACGACGCCATCGGTGCTGATCACTACGACGAAGTGGTCTCGCGCTTCGGCCAGGTCACCGAGCTCTACTCGCCGAACGAGCTGGCGGCTCGGGGGTTTCCCGACGGGCTCTCACGTCTGGCCAAGTATCTGGTCGCCAAGGGCTCGCCGCGCGGAGACGAAGCGCGCGTGCTCTCTGCTCTCTTGATTTTGAAGCTGCAAAACCCCGACGACGCAACCCAGGCTGAGCGTTACGAGAAGCTGGTGCTCTGGGGCTTCGATGCGCGTGCCGACATGAGCGGGCCGCTCGAACGTTTCGAGGGCTTGATCGAGGCCTGGGAAGAGCACGCTCGACTCAGCCCGCTGCCCGAAGTGCAGAAGAAGCTGGTGCAGCTCTACGTCGAGCGCCGCGATGCGCTGGTGAAGCTCTTCCAATCGAGCGACGGGCAGGTGCCGCTGAGCCAGTCGGTATTCCAGGGCGTGCAGCGCACTGCGCTCAGCGTCGCAGCGGTGTATCTGCGGCAGGGCGACACGGCGTCTGCGCTCACGCAGGTGAAGTCGCTCGGCGCCAGCGCTGGCATCGAGCAGCGGCTGGCCGAGATCCTGGCGAGCACGCGCGAAGATGGCTCGGAAGGCGCTGGCGCGCTGCTCGACCTCTCACGCGCCTACCTCGAAGGTGGCCGGCCCGACGTGGCGCGCGCGCTCTGCCTCTCCGGCTTGCGTGGGCATCGCGACGACGCGCGCTTCCCGCAGTGCCTGGCGCGGATCTGCGCGACTGAAAACGACTACGGCGGAGCACTGGCCTGGTATGCCGATGCCATCGCGCTGGTGCCCGAAGAGCGCGCGCTCTACGACGAGATCCTGGAAGTGCTGAAGGGCTTGATCGAAGAAGGGCCACTCACCACGGATGTCGCCAACACGCACCTCTTGGCGACACGCGCGACCGAGATCTTGCGCGAGCGGATGCGTCGCTGGCCCAAGTCACCGCCGCCGGTGGCTCCCGAGGAGCTCTACAACGCCATCGGCGAAGCGCAGATGAACGCAGGCGACACTGCCGCCGCCGAGCGTTCTTTCGGAGAGAGCCTGGCTGCGCGTCAGACCGTGCCGACCTCGCTGCAGCTGGGCCTGCTCCTGGAGCGCAAGGGCCGCGCACAGCAGGCAGTGGCGATCTACACCAAAGCGCTGGAGACCGTGAGCGGGCAGGCGCCCGACGCTGCACGCCAGCGCGCCGAGCTGCTGGAACGGCTGGGCGACGCGCAGCGCAACTCAGGTCATCGCCCGGAGTCGGTGCATGCCTACGAGCAAGCCTTGGCCGCGTGGGCTCAGATCGTGCCGGGCTTGCACGGGCGAGTTGCCGGCGTTGCGGAGCTGCGGCGCGGCGTGGTGCTCGGGCGGCTTGGGCGCAACGACGATGCCAAAGCAGCGTTCGAGCGCGCCATTGATGCAGCCCCTGGCATGCGCGAGACCTACGCGACGATCCTCGCGTTCCTGGTGGTGCACTCGCCGGACAGCGCCTTCGCCCACGAGGTCTTTCATCGCGCGCAGAACCAAGTCGGCCTGGCCACGGAGTGGAAGGTCTACTTCGCGCTCTGGCTGCGCATGATTGCAGGTCGCAGCGGCCAGAGCGGCGACGCCGACGCGAGCGAGGTGTTCGAGAGCTTCGAATCCGGCCACGACTGGCCAGCCAAGCTCTCGGGGTTTGGCTCGGGCAAGCTCAGCTACGACGCGTTGCTCGCGCAGACTTCCGGTCCCGGCGAGCAAGCCGAGGCCCACTTCTACGAAGGCGCCCGCAGGCTCGCACTCGGCGACTATGCCGGCGCGCAAGCCATGTTCAGCCAGGTGCTCGACACCGGCATGGTCGCCTTCTACGAGTTCGCCATGGCGCAAGAGCTGCTCGCGCAACCGGCTCCAGAGCCCGTGCCCGCGGTCGTCGCAAAGCCGACCAAGTAGAGGCGCTGCTCAGGTCGCGGCGTTCAGCGCGTCGCGAAACCGCTCAAGTAGCGGCGGCGATCACTTCGGCTGGGGCTTGCACCAGCTCGATCAGCACGCCTTCACCACCAAGCGGTGTGGCTCCATCGCCCTTGGGGTGGATGAAGCAAACGTCGAAACCGCCTGCGCCTTTGCGAATGCCACCGGGCGTGAAGCGCACGCCCTGCTCGCCCAGCCACTTCACCGCGGCTGCCAAGTCGTCGACCCACAGACCGATGTGGTTGAGCGCCGGCTCGTGCACCTTGGGACGCTTTTCCGGATCGACCGGCTGCATCAGATCGACCTCGACGCGCATTGGGCCGGTACCCAGCACGGCGATGTCTTCGTCGACGTTCTCCTTTTCGCTGCGGTAGTTGCCCACCACCGAAAGCCCGAGCAGGTCGACCCACAGGCTCCTGAGCTTCTGCTTGTCGGTTCCGCCCACGGCGATCTGCTGAAGGCCCAGAATGCGAAAAGGTCGCGTCATGCGCGTGTGGTAGCAAGAAGGGCCGGCCGCGCGCAATGGTGCGCCTTCCATTCTCCGCTCGGCTGCGCTAGACGCAGCCAGCGCCGATGGGCATGGTTTCGGAGGCCGAACCACATGACGCAGAGCACGGGTCACGCGCAAAAAGTCTCGCTCACCGGCATCAAGCCGACCGGCACTCGGGTCAGCATCGAGGAAGGCGGCTCGGTGCACCTGGGCAACTACCTGGGTGCCATCCGCCCAGCGCTCGCGCTCGCGGACCGCTACCGCTGCGTATATTTCATCGCCGACTACCACGCGCTCACCAGTCAGCGCGACCCGGACGCGTTGCGCGAGAACGTGCGTGACGTCGCTGCGACCTGGCTCGCCTGCGGGCTCGACCCCGACAAGATGTTGCTCTTCCGGCAGTCGTCGGTGATCGAGGTCTTCGAGCTGACCTGGATCTTCGCCTGCATCGTGGCGACCGGACAGCTCGAGCGCGGGCACGCCTACAAAGACGCCCTGGATCGTGGCGAGGCACCGAACGCCGGCATTTTCAACTACCCGCTGCTGATGGCGGCGGACATCATCCTCTACGACAGCGACGTGGTGCCGGTCGGTCCCGACCAACGGCAACACCTGGAGCTGGCGCGCGACATCGCCACGCGCATGAACCACCTCTACGGTGAGGGCACGGTGGTGGTGCCCGAAGCCGTGATCGCCGAGGCCCCCACCGTGCCGGGTTTCGACGGCCGCAAGATGAGCAAGAGCTACGGCAACACCATCCCGCTTTTCTTGCCGCACAAGGCGCTGCGCTCCGCGATCATGAAGGTGAAGAGCGATTCGAGTGCGATGGAAGCGCCCAAAGAACCCGAGGGCGCGCTGGTCTACGAGCTATTCAAGCTGGTCGCGAACGCCGATCAGCAGGCCGAGCTGGCCAAGAAGCTGCGGGCCGGCAACTACGGCTGGGGCCACGCCAAGCAAGAGCTCTTCGAGGTGCTGGAAGGGCAGCTCGCCCCGCTGCGCGAGCGCTACCAGGCGCTGCGCGCCAACCCCAAAGAGATCGACGGCGTGCTCGAAGCGGGCGCCGACCGGGCTCGCATGGTCGCACGGCGCACCCTCTCGCGCGTGCGCCGCGCGGTCGGCATCGAGTAGCGCTAACTTATTGTTGTAAGAGCGAGATGGGGGCGGCGTCGGTGCTGGTGGCGGGACCGGTGGCGCCGAGCAGGCGTGGATCGCCTTGCACCACCACTTCGGAGGCCAGCACGTAGCGGCTCCCGAGCGCCGACCAGCGCTGGCGCACCACCGACTGGTGCAGGGTCATGGTGTCGGCCCCGTACCAGCTGTAGGTCACGAACGCGGTGGCGGCGTCGGCACTCTGAGCGATCTGCACATGCTGGACTTCGGCATCTGCGAGCTGGATCTCGGAGCCCCAGTAACGATGGTTGGTCAGGTAGGTGTTCCGATAGGTGGGGTCGACGTACTGCGCCGCGTCACCCAGTCGTCCCCAGCGCGCCTGGTCGTTCATGTCGTGGACCGTGTCGCCGATCTTGCGCGTGGAGCTCATGTTGCTGAGGCATCCCATGAGCGAGAGGCAGACGACGACGAGATAGAGGGCAAGCGTGCGCATGCCGGATGTTGAAACCGGCGCGCGTGAGCCGTCAAAATATCGGTTGCCGGAGCCAGCTCACTCAGAGGCCGAGGCGGCGCTTGGCGTCCTGGTTCTGCGGCTCGAGCCTGAGCGCCTCCTGGAAGGCCGCTTGCGCGCCCGCCTGATCGCCGGCAGCAAGCTTCGCGTCGCCCTGCAGAATCCGATACGGCGCGCGTTTGGGGCGCTTCCTGACCATCTGGTCGGTGTAGCCCACGGCCTCAGCACCCCGCTGCTGGTTGATCAGCGCCTGCGCGAGCACCTCCATGGCGTGGTGGTCGGCGTGGTCATGCAGCAGCGCAACGCGTGCCAGGCTCTCCGCGCCCGCAGCATCGCCGCTCGCCAGGCGGGTGCGGGCGGTGCGCAGGAGCTTGTCGCTGTCGCCGCTTGCCGCGTCGTCCACGATGCTGCCGGCCGCCCCAGCGCTCGGAGCGACCCGTGCTGCCTGCTCTGCGACCGCTGCACTGCTAGCTGTGGCCGAGGACGCTTTCGGTGCGACTCCGACCGCCGCCCTGGGCTGCACGGCTGCCGCCGGCTTCGTTGCCACGGGCAGTGACGGCGGTGCGTGGGCGGGCTCGGCTGCCGGAGCCTTCCCCAACGCGTAATCCGGCGTCCGCCGCGGTGGCGTATCGCGAGTGGCTTTCGCGCTGGCGATCGGGGTGCGCGCTGCGACGCTCTGCTGGTCGCTCGGGCCGAAGACCACGATCCCGATCGCCACTGCCGCAATCACCGTCACCGCACCCAGCATGGCTCGCACCGGCAGACGCTTGCGTGCCACGGGCGGGACGGATGGTTCAAGGACCTTCGACTTGGTCCCGCGCTTGCCAGTCGAGGTCTTGGCGACGGCCGCAGCTGGCGGCGGCGGTGGATGATCACCCTTCTGCCGCTCGATCTTGGCTTGGCTCCCAGCAGCGCTCTCGGGCGGCGCTACCCACGGCTCCGCATCCGCAGCTTCGTGCTTGGAGGTTGGCCGCGCCAGCGCTGGGCGTTCGCCGATCTGGCCCGAGCGTGCAGCCGCGGTGGTTGGTGCGTCCGCGTCCAGCAGGCTCGCGATCCCAGTCAGCGTGGGTTTGCTGGCCGCACGTGGCGCGCGGGGCTTGCTCTCGGCCCGGAGCTCCGGGCTGGCGGCGGGTTCAACTTCGTCGGCGCTAGCTTCGTCGGCGCTAGCTTCGTCGGCTGCGGCTTCAGGCGTGGCTGCAGGTGGCTCCGTATCGAGACTTTTCGCCTCGTCGACTCCGGACAACACGCCCAGCGGCACGACCGCCAGTGGCGCCGGGGGCTCGCTGATCACGGGCCCGATGTGATCCCGCAAGAGGTCGTGCTTCTCCGCCGCGGCTCGCCGCGAAAGCTCGGCTTCGCTCTCACTCTCGACCGGTACCTCGGGGGCTGGCAGCTGGGGGTTTTCCGAGAAAAGCTGCACGATCGGGTCTTCACATTGGGCGTGCGCACCCGCGGCCGACGGTGCTGGCAAGCGCGCGGCGGTGGAGCCCAGTGCAGCCACGCTCGGGCCGCCGAAGAGGCCCTTCATATCCTCCGACTTGGCGCGGGTCGGCGCCTTGCGCTCGACAGCCGGCTCCCGTTCGCCCCAGAGCAGACCTTGCGGCGGGGAATTTTCGTTCTTCATCGAGGGTGGGTTGGCCAGGCGAAATCCGGAGTGCTGTTCTGCACTCGAGGCGGAAGGTTTGCGCCGATCGCCGGGGATCGTTGCGTGTGTCCCCCAATCGCGGGGCGAATTCGGTCCGCTTCACCTAGAATATTACATCAAGAACCGGCGAAGACAAAGCTCCTGTCAAGAGCTGGAAACCACCCGCCCAGACACCTGCTCGCTACGCCGAACAAACCCGGTTTCGGCCGCCCTTTTTGGCTGCGTAGAGGGCCTTGTCCGAGGTCGTGAAGAGCGTCTGCTTGTCTTTACCGTGCGCCGGGAAGGTGGCGACGCCGAGTGAGCAGGTGACCTTGAGCTTGCCGAGCTCGGTCTCGAAGACGGTGTCCGCGAGCTCTTGCCGAATGCGCTCGGCGAGCAGCATTGCGCCCTGCGTGTCGGTCTCTTCGCAAAGGATGCAGAACTCTTCGCCGCCGAAGCGCGCCACCACATCCGTCTCGCGCTTGAGCCGGCGCAGGATCGCTCCCAGCTCCTTGATGACGACATCGCCGGTGTGGTGCCCGTAGGTGTCGTTGACCACTTTGAAGTGATCGATGTCGGCGATCACCAGTGAGAGCTTGCGGCCGAAGCGCTGGGCGGCCTGGATGCGCTGCTTGAGCTCTTCGTTGAAGTAACGCTTGTTGTAGCAACCGGAGAGGCCATCGGTGGTCGCAAGCTCTTCCAAGCGCGCAACCGAGGCGGCGTTGGAGAGCGCCACCGCCATCTGATTGGCGAGCACCTGCAGCGCAGGACGCACCTGATGGCTGAAGGCATCGCGGCGTTGCGCGGCCAGCGCAAAGGTTCCGATCGCGACCTCGCGGACCACCAGCGGCAAGATCAAGAGCGAATGCATGCCGGGCAGGCTGGTGTTGCGCGTGTAGACGATCTGGTTCTGGCTGTCGAAGTCGCCGCGGTAGGGCAGGTAATGCCGGTTCTGCACGGCCATCGCGGTGAGCGAGGTGTTGTCGCGGAAGCTCAGGTTGGCGAGCTGTTCCGCACCGGTACCCACCGCACGCCTGATCGAATGCTGGCGGGTTTCGAGGTCGTAGTGCGTCACGGCCGCAAAGTCGTGGGGCACGATCTGCTGGGCTGCACCGAGCGCGGCATCCAGCACCGCTTGCTCGGTGAGCGCTGCACCCAGCGCTCGCGAGGCTTGATAGAGCACGGTGTGCTCGCGCTTGGAGCGTTCGAGCTGCACGAACACCCGCTCGTTTTCGAGCGCACGCAAGAGATGCTCGACCGCACCGCTGAGCGTTTGCTCTTCGGCGGCGGTGAAAGGTCGATCGTCCAGGCGGTCGGCGCAGAGCGCACCCAGCGTCTGGCCATGCTCCTTTACGGGCACAGCGACGAACGCGCGCACCAAGGACACGGGCCCGCCGTAATAGCAGAGGCCCGAATAGCCGGGCCGCAGGTGCTCCAGGTTCATCACGATGCCGCGCTGGTAACAGGCACCCACGGCGCCCTCGCCTGGCGAAAACGGACCGTCCTTGATGTCGTCGCTCTCGGTCACCATCTCGACGATACGCAGCTTGCCGTCGGTCTCCTCGCGCAAGAGCAAGACGGCGGTGTGCAGACCGAGCGTGCGCTTGAGCAGCTCCAGGTTGAAGAAGAGCGCCTGGTGCACCTCTTCGACGCTGCCGCGGAAGAGCTTGTCGTCGTCGCGCTCGGGCGCCTGGGTGGGCGTGGTGGCCAGCCGGAAGATGCGCGCGTCGCTCTGCACGCGACGCTTTTCGTCCTCGCGCTCGCGGTGCGTGAAGAGGCGCACCCGCGTCAGCTCGGCTTGCGTGAAGATCACGTTGATCAGGCCGAAGAGCGTGAGAAAGATCGCATGCAGCGCGTACGGCTTGGGATCGCGGCGACCTTCGGTGACGAAGTAGAGCAGCGCTTCGAAGCCGAGCGCGAAGAGCACGAGCAGCCTGCCCACGCGGCGCTCGGCGAAGGCCGTGGAAAAGGCCACCAGCACGTAGAGCAGAGGGTAGAGCGGCGAGACCAGGCCGCCGAGGACCTGA
>JADGRG010000422.1 GCA_017881145.1 Sandaracinaceae bacterium
CGATCCAGCTTGGAGAGAGCGAGCTGAACCTGTCGCTGGAGGGCGCGAAGGTGGTGGCGGCGTTCGACCGGGAGCTGGTGCTGGTGGGCGTGGTGGTGCGCCGCGGGCGCAACAGCATGCTGCTGACAGGAAGTTGCGAGATCAAGGACAGCGCCGAGACGGCGAGTGCGCTGGCGGTGCTGAACGCTACGAACAGGTGGGTGGAGGCAGTGAAATAGCGAAGGTTCACAAGCGAACGGAGAGGTAAAGGAACCCCCCGTCTCTGCGATGAGCGGAGACAGAGGAGCGGGCACCGGAATCCCAGGTGCTGCGAGCGGAGCCGACCTATTGAAGCAGCGCGTTCGCCGGACAGGCGGCGCGACTTTGCGGAAAGGGGAGGTGACGACTCATGCGTAAGCTCATGAAGCTGGCCGCGTTCGTAGCGTCGATGGTGGCGCTAATGGACACGATGAGCTGGGGCTGACGGGCGGGGGCGGGGGGCCTCTTTCACGAATGGCGCAAACAAGATCGGTTGTTCTCTTCGTAGTGGCGTTCACCGCGGCCGCGTTTCTCGTGACCGCGGTCGTCGTCTTGACCGGTGACCTGCCTTCTAACGACGGACTCAAGGCGGCGCTCTTCTTCGCCGCGTTCGGTAGTCTTGCCCATGCCTCGGGTTACCGGGTCTCAAAGGGAGCGATCGGCTCGATCGAGTTCCTTCCTTTTCTCGCAGCAGCTGCCCTCGTTCCCGGCGGTGCGTCGCTTGTGGCGATCCTGATCGCAATCGCTGCTGGGGAGACGTTGAGGAGGCACGACGCCATAAAGGGCGTGTTCAACGTCGCGCAGCAGACGCTCGCCCTTGGGCTCGGTATGCTCGCGTACCGTGCGTTGGGCGGGCAACCGATGATCGACAAGGGCTCAACCCTGTCGGTGTTGCCGCTGCTGGCGCTGTGCACGATTTACCAGGTAACGAACAAATTCGCGGTTGCAGGGGTGATATCACTCTCGAGCGGACGCCCGATGGTGCGGGCATCGCTCAAGAGTATTCGCGATTCAGGGCTATATGACCTCCTAGCGATGCCGCTCGTCGCGCTGTTTGCCTTTGCTTATCGCGAAGCCGGGCCAGGCTGGTCTATCTGCCTTGCGCTGCCGATGCTCGGCGTTCGTCAGCTCTATAAGACAAACTTCGAACTGGAAAAGATTAACGAGGAACTTCTGCAATTGATGGTCGCGGCAATCGAGGCGCGCGATCCATACACCTCCGGACATTCGCAGCGGGTGGCCGAGTATTCCAAGGTGGTGTCGCATGCAGCCGGCTTGGGCTCGAAGGCTGCATCACGCGTGTTCACGGCCGCGCTCATGCACGATGTTGGGAAGATCCACGAGGAGTTCGCGTCGATCTTGCGCAAGCCGGGCCGCCTGACCGACGCGGAATACGCCGTGATGAAGATGCACGCGGAGAAAGGCGCTGCGTTGGTCGCGAAGGTCACGCAGTTCACCGATCTGGTGCAGCCGATTCGTGCCCATCACGAAGCTTGGGACGGCCGTGGCTATCCCGATGGGCTGAGCGGTGCTGAGATTCCAATCTGGGCTCGCGTCATTGCCTTCGCCGATACGATTGATGCTATGACGACGGACCGCCCCTACCGGAGGGCACTCACGCCCGATGCCGTGCGGACCGAGATCCAGGTCCAGTCGGGGCGACAGTTCGATCCTGACGTTGCTGCTGCGCTCATCTCCGAGAGACATTGGCCGCTGATGGCCGAGGCAATTAGACGAGGTGGCGCGACGCGGCGGCCTACGCCGATGTCGATCGAGGCTGTTCCACGCCACTTCGCGGCGCGGAAACGTTTGTCGGCCTCGTAGCAGCGGCGGTGAGAGAACGTGCACGTCTTGACGCGCGAGTCCGAACGGCGACCGATCTACTCCACTGCCGGTGGCGCGTCGAAATATGCTTGCAACTCGCTGCCCGGCCTCGATCGCTCACGACGAACACCGCAGCAATAGTTGCGAACGTATGAGCGCGCCTCTGAAGCCCTGCCTAGAGCGGATAGCCCGATGGCGTAGCTCGTCACGACGTAGTCGTAGCGACCCGTCATACCCGCCAGATCAAGTCCTTGCCGAATTAGGATGATTGCACTCTCCAATCTGTCGAAGCGGAGTCGTGATGCGAGCAGCCGTGCGAGAAGAGAGAGCTTGAGCAAGCGCAGCCGAACCATCGGCAGTTGAGAGTAGCGCCCAACGTCCTCTCCCATGAGGACCTCCGCGGCATGAAGATCACCCTCGGCTATCGAAAGCATTGCTCGACCGATGTTCAAGCCGTCTCGCACGAGCGGAGCACCAGCTCTACTCGCCAAACGGTCTGCGCGATCCAACCACTCGCGCGCAGCGGGTACTTCATCCCTTTCGAGGAAAAGTGAAGAAATAACGTCTGAGTTAAATGCAGCGGCAGCGAACATGTGGTGACGCTCCGTGACGTCGAGCGCTTCGCGCGCACACATCATGGCACGTTCAAACTCGCCAACGTATCGTAATGGAGCCACAGCGAATCCGAGCGCCATGGCCAGTCCGCTTACGGAACCGAGTTCTCTCTCCATCGCTATGCGTCGCTCTGCCGATTCCACGGCGAAGTCGAGCGAGCCGAGTTCGGTGTGATAAATCGTCACCACGCCGAGGAGTCGCGCTCGATCCTCGAGTTTCGAGCAGTTGATTGCCGCGATCTCAGTATGCACACGCGTTAGCTCAGCGTACCGCGCGAGGAAAGATGAAATCATCGCTGCGAGAAGCGATGCGCGCGCGCGATGTCCTGGCGACGCTGTGGCATCGAACGTGCAGAGCAGGGCGCGATCCAAGTAACCCGGCGTGTCGGCCTGTGTCCGCCAGAGTATCTCGGTGCGGAGAAGCTCCAAGTCGGAATGGCGGCTGCGTCCGGCCGCGCTCCTCTCAGACAACGCAACCGCTTCCTCGACAAGGGGCGCCAGTTGGGTCCAATATCCCGCACCATGCAGCGCGGTGATGCGTCCGGAAAGCGTTCGAAAGCGCTCTTCGTCGGTAGCAGATGCCTCGAAGGCCAGCTTGAAGGAGTTTGCCGCCTCGACCGGCATCCCGTTTTCCAGCAGATGCTGCGCGCACTCTTCCAGCATGGCCAATGCCCGCCGGTGCGCCCCGCTCGCCTCGAAGTGCCGCGCGGCCTCCCACACCATCGTCGCCGATCGCGTCCCGCGCGATTCCTCCTCGAGCACTTCAGCACACCGATGATGAATCAACTGTCGCGAAGCCGGCCGCAGCGACGACAACAGCTGCTCCTGCCACAAATCGTGCAGCGTCAACGCGTCCGCGC
>JADGRG010000423.1 GCA_017881145.1 Sandaracinaceae bacterium
ACCCGAACGCGGGCGTCGATGTGGCCGCTCAGCAGCGTCAGCTGCGCCGTCGCTGACATCGACGTCTTGGCATTCCACCGATACACCGGCAAGCTAGCCTTGAGACCCACGGGGCTGCCGGGGCCACCCCAATCGACCAAGGGAGCGCGTGTATCGGCGATCGGTTTTGGGTCGCGTTCGATACCAGCCGTGACGAGGATCGGCGTGGCGACATCGACCAGATCGATATCGCCGCCAATCCCGACGTCTGCGCCAGCGAGACCGCCGATGGTGATGCCGGCACCCATGTAAATGTCGACGTTGATGCCAGCGGCCGCCGCGCGGGGTAGGGCACCCGCCGCATGTTTAATGCCGCCTACCGCCTGCTGGATGGTCAGCGCTATGTGCAGCTGGCGGCTGCACAGGATCACAAGCGCTTGCAGGACGGTGATACGGGGCCGAACACCGGCGGTATGGGCGCGTATTCGCCGCCGCCCGTGGTCACGCCCGAGGTCGAGCGGAAGATCATCGAGAAGGTGATCGAGCCCACGGTGCGCGGCTTCAAGGCCGATGGCATCGATTTTCGTGGCGCGCTCTTCGTCGGCCTGATGATCGATAACGGCGAGCCCAAGGTGCTCGAATACAACGTGCGCTTCGGCGATCCCGAGACCGAGGTGCTGATGGCTCGCTACGGCGGCGACGTGATGGAGTTGCTCTTGGGCTCCGCGCGCGGCGACCTCCGCCGCGTCAAACCAAGCTGGGAAACGCCTGCTGCGCTCTGCGTGGTGCTGGCTGCGCCGGGCTACCCAGGCAGCATCAGGAAGGGCCTGCCGATCACGGGTCTCGCAGAGGCTGAGCGCGTGGCGGGCGTGCAGGTGCTGCACGCAGGAACCAAGCGCGACGGCGAGGTGGTTGTGACGAGCGGTGGGCGCGTGCTCTGTGTGACGGCCAGCGGCGACGACCTCGATGCGGTGGCTGCTGCCGCCTATGCAGCCGTCGGCTGCATCCGCTTCGAGGGTATGCTCTTTCGTCGCGACATCGGCCACCACGCGCGAAAACGGCCGTGACGCTGCCTGCGGCTGAGCTGGAACGCGTCGTGCGTGTGCTGCGAGCCGGCGGCGTCGTGGCGTGTCCGACAGAGACCTTCGTCGGTCTGCTCGCTGACGCTGCCAACCAAGCAGCCGTAGAGCGTGTCTGCCAGCTCAAAGGCCGCGACGCGGGCAATCCCATCGCTCTGCTCTTGCCGAGCATCGATGCGCTCTCGCTGGTCGCGGCCGAGGTTTCCGCGGGAGCGCGCGCGCTGGCGGATCGCTAGTGGCCAGGGCCGCTCACGCTCGTGCTTCGAGCGCGCGCTGGGTTGGCGTCGGCACTGCAGAAGGACGGCAAGGTTGGCGTGCGTGTTCCGGGGCCGAGTCCGGCGCTGGACCTGGTGCGTGCTTTCGGCGGACCACTCACGGCCACCAGCGCCAACCGCAGCGGGGAGCCACCAGCTTGCAGCGGCGCCGAGGCACGGGCCCTCTTCGGTGAAGCGCTCGACGCGGTGGTGCAGGGCGATTCGCCGGCCGGGCTGGCCTCCACCATCGTGGATGTGACTTCGGAGCCGCCGGTGGTGCTGCGCCAGGGAGCCATCGAAGTTCTGGTACCTCGCTGACCAGGTGCGCTCTTCGACGCCAGCGCCGGCCGCCGCGCCTGGCTCAGTGAGTGCGCCACAGCACTTGCGCGCCGGTGTCCGCGGCGAGCTCTTCGCGCAAGAGCTCGACCCACACCGTCCCTGCCAGGCTCGGTGAAGTGTCCAGTTCCGAAGGTATTTCGACCGTGAACGTGGGCAGGCCGCCGTCTGGCGTTCGCAGCTTCTCCAGCTGGTCGAGAATCTGCTCGGCACGCTGCCTGTGACCGAGACGCAGCGCCGCCAGCGCCACGCCAGCGCTCCCCTCGGACCACACGCCATCGACCTCGTCCCAGTTGCGCGCGGGTAGCCGGTTGCCGAGGTGCTCAGCAAGCTCGATGTTCTCGATCACCTGCGCATGTGCATAGGGGCGGTGTCCGAGCGCGCCGCTCTGCGGATCGTGGGCCGCGTAGCGGAAGTCAGCCGCGGCAAGAGAAGTCTCTGCACGCGTTTCGTCGCCCGCCGCCAGCAAGAAGAGC
This sequence comes from Sandaracinaceae bacterium, assembly GCA_017881145.1. Taxonomy (GTDB): domain Bacteria; phylum Myxococcota_A; class Polyangia; order Polyangiales; family JAFGIB01; genus JADGRF01. The sequence continues at coordinate 2,125 of JADGRG010000423.1, forward strand.
GCGCCCCAGGAGGCGCAGTCGAGCGCACTCGCCTCGTCCAGCCCTCCCGCCTGGAAGCCGCGGGCAAACTGTCCCTGCGCTGCCACCAAGCCCCGCGCCAAGAGCGCGGCCTCGATCCGCTCTGCCGCCTGCGCGAAGCGCGCGTTGTCGGTGAGACGCGAAAAATCGCGCAGGAAGAAGAAGGCGTCGATGTTGTGCTCCGTGGACGCCCAATCGACTTCTCCCGGCAGATAGCGTTCGCGGATCGCGCCGTGTTCGAGCTCGAGTCGAAACGAACCAGATCCACCCAATACCAGCCCGTCGCGCGGATCACCCGCCTTGGCAACCTGGTGAGCCAACAGATACTCGGCGAGCTGATGCGCGAGACGCGTGATGCGTTCGCGCTCCGTTCCGTCTCGCTCGGCATTGAGATACTCGGTGGCCGCGTAACCGACCCACGCGATCGCACCGGATCGAACGTAGGGCGTGCTTGGGTCTGGGCTCGGCCACGCGAAGGAAAATGGGAGCGACCCGTCGGGCGCTTGCAGAAGGGACAACGCAGCCAGGATCGAGCCGGCTTGCGAACGCTGCTGGTGGTGCACCAAGTAGAGCGCAAGTAGAGCGTTGTCGTAGCTGGAGACTCGTTCCCCGTGCGGGCTGCTCACGGCCAAGCAGAGAGAGCCTTCCTGGGGGGGCCACGCACGCACCAGGTGTCGCAGGAAGCTCGGCGCGAGCTCTGCGCCAGGCCGTAAGAGCTGCGATGAGCCTGCCGCCGTCGGCTGCCGCGCAGCGCAGGCGTGGGTGAATACCAGCGCGCCGAGTAGAATAGAGCGCATGTAGGCGGAAGAACGTCGAAGCATGTCTCTGCTCAGATCGAGTGTGCACTATGCAGGACTAGGCACTTGCGTGTCGGGAGCCGTGACCGTCAGAGTAAGATGGATTCTAGTGCTTCTTTGATAGAAACCGGTCCCACGTGCGGCTCTCGTCAGACCTGGGGCTCAACAGGGCTCATTTCATGCAGACTCGGTCGGCGTGCACCACGACCTGCGCTTGCTGTCTGGCTCTGTGCGCGAGCCTCTGGCTTTCCACGCCGGTCTTGGCCGCACCATGCGAAAGTGCAAAGCGTTTGCCGCAGCACGATGACCCGGTCGAGGTGATGGCCGAGGCGCGGCTCTACGCGCAGGACGGACGCTACGAGGATGCCCGCGCCATGTATGAGTGGATCTTGAAGCGTTTCCCGGCCGATCGGGATGTTCGAGCCGCGCTGGCCAGAACCGATGCGTGGTCGGGTTGTCTCGACCGCGCCAAGCGCCGATACACGGCGTTGCTTCGTGAAGAGCCGAACGATGTGGAGGTGCGGGCGGGGTTGGCCGATGTCCAGCTGTGGAGCGGCGAGCTCGAGGCTGCGCGCGCGACCATCGACGCTGGCTTGAAGCTCGATTCCAAGGCCGCGGAGTTGTGGCGGCGGCGCTCTGTGGTGATGTCGCGCTCGGCCGATCGCGGCGCCGCGATTGCGGCTGCAGAGCGAGCCGAGGCGCTTGCCCCGAGTGACCCGGAAATCCGCGCGATCCGCGATCGACTCTTCCTCGGGCAAGCGCGTCTCGCGCTGCGCCTGGACCGCTTCCCGCGCGGGTATCCGGACATCCGCACGGTCGACCTGCAGACCCTGCAGTCGTTGGGCAGGGTCGAGGTCGGCGCAAACGCGCAAGTCGTCGACCGGTATGGCGGCAGCGAGTCGCGCGCGATCGTCGACGAGCTCACCACCGGTAGCGCGTTCTACCAAGCACCGGGTGGCGTAGGCTTGGGCCTCAGCCTGGGAGCTGGCACGCCAGCGCGCGCGATTCCCCGCTTCGTCTCGAAGCTCTGGTTCGTCGCGCAGCTCGGTGCGCGCCTGTCGGCGTCGCTGGCTTACTCTTTGTGGCAATACCGCGACGGCATGTCGGCGCACATCATCGCGCCGACGCTCGGCTACGCCCTCACTGACACCATCCAGCTGGAAGCGCGCGCCTGGCTCTCGTACCTCGTGCTGCCGCGGCCCGGCACGTCGGCCAACATCGACTCGGTCTACGCTCTCAGTCTGCGCACGGCCTGGAGATCGATGGCACGGCTACTTCTTGGTTGCAGCTACACTTACGGGCCGCAGCTCGACAAGGCGCCCACCAGCCAGGAATTCCTGCGGCTCGAGTCTCACATCGTCACGGCCTTCAGTGACTTCTTGCTCAACCGGCACTGGGGCCTGCAAGTGCTGGTTGCGATCGAGGAGCGCCGGTCGGAACACGTACCGTTCCTGCCCATCTTCGCAACGGAGTTGGCGAGCTACGTTCGTTGGTGAATAGGGAAACATGATGCGATGGCTCGTCACCATTCTCTACGCGATGGACTTCGGCGTGGTCGTCTATGCGGGCCTGTACTTTGCAATCAACCTCGCGCTCTTGTTCGTCGCCTTCCGGCGCATCAAGCACGAGCTGCGTGTCGAGCAGCTGCGTCCGGCGGCTGCCACGGCATCCGATCGCTTCCTGCCCACGGTGACGCTGCTGGTTCCCGCGTACAACGAGGAAGTGACCATCGTCGAAAGCCTGCGCTCGCTGCTCAAGCTTACCTACCCGAGCTTCGAGATCGTGATCTGCAACGACGGCTCCAAAGACCGCACCGTGGACGTGCTCCTGCGAGCCTTTCCTTTCGTGCGCATCGACATCGAACACCAGGATCTGCTCGGCTGCTCGCCGATCCGAGCACTCTACGAGGTGCGCTCGGCGTTGCCGGCTGGTCTGCGACGCATGGTGCTGGTCGACAAGGAAAACGGCGGCAAAGCCGACGCGCTGAACGCCTGCATCAACCTGGCGCAGGGCGACTACGTGACCAGCATGGATGCCGACAGTCTGCTGATCCCAGAGGCGCTGCTGATGGCTGCGCGCGCGATCCTGACGAGCGCAGCTCCAGTGGTCGCGGTCGGCGCGCAGGTCGGCCTGTCGAACGGCTCGCGAGTCGAGGGCGGACGCGTCGTGGAGATGCGTCTGCCAAAGGCGTGGATCGCGCGCTTCCAGATCGTCGAGTACATGCGCTCATTCGCGCAGGGCAGGACGGCGCTGGCGACGCTCAACTCCCTGCTCGTGCTCTCTGGAGTCTTCGCGCTGATGCGCCGTGATCTGGTGGTCGCCATCGGCGGCTTCTGGACCAAGCATATGCGCTCGCGCGTCACCATCGAATACTGTGGCAAGGGCGCGCATACCGTTTGTGAGGACATGGAGATCGTGGTCCGGTTGCATCGCTACTTGATCGATCACGGACTGCCCGGGAAGGTCACCATTCTGCCCTTCGCGATCGCCTGGACCGAGGCCCCGGAGAACTACCGGGACCTGGGCAAGCAACGAGCGCGTTGGTATCGGGGCCTGCTCGAAGTGCTCAACTACCATCGCGGCATGATCCTGCGCCCGCGCTTCCGGGAGATCGGGCTCTTCGCGTTGCCCTACCAGGTGGTCTTCGAGGCACTTTCGCCTGTGCTGGAGTGCCTTGGTGTGGTCGGCCTCTTGGCCGCGCTGGCGCTGGGGATGGTCTCGGGACAGGCGGTGGTCACGCTACTCTGCGTGGCCATGGCAGCCAACCTCTGTCTGAGCACGCTTTCCGTGGCGATGTGCGTACGCGCGGAGCCCATTGCTTCTGGCCATTTCGAGGGTCTTTCGCTCTTCAACTACACGCGCCTGCGCGACACCCTGCTCTTGGTCGCAGCGGGCGCGCTTTCGAACTTCGGCTACCGCCAGTACCTGGTAGCCTGGCAGGTGCGCGGCCTCTGGGACTTCCTCAAGGGCAAGAAAGGGTGGGATAAGTTCGCGCGCAAGGGCTTTGCACCAGGTACGTCATGAATGTGCTCGCCGACTCCAGCATCGTGCTCGTGAGTGCCTCGCCGGACCGCTCCATGCGCTCGCGTGCTGATGCCTTGGAACAGGCTGGGGCGATGGTTCGCGCCTGCTTGCTCACTCAGGATCTATGGTCTTTGGTGAGCGAGGGCGGGATCGACCTCTGCCTGCTCTTTGTGGCGCAGGACGACGCTGAGGCCTTGGCGCTCTTCGATCAGCTGCGCCAAGCGGAGCGTACGCGTGCGCTTCCGATCTTGATCGTGGCGCGCGATCTCGACGACGCAGCCACCCGCGGCGCGGCGGTCGTGTCGAGTCAGCTGAACGATGCCGCCTTCGTGCAAGCAGTCAGCTCGCTCGTTTTGCCGATGCGCAGGGTGCGGGAAGTCGAGGCGCAGCAGCGGGCTCTGCGCACCGAGCTACGCAAGGAAGTCGCGCGCGCCAACCGCGGTGCCAGGGACATCGCCGAGCTCGGTCATGAGCTGCGCTCCATGCTGGACGCCGTGATGGGCTTCGCGTGCAACTTGCGTGATGAGCTGGCCGGGCCGATGCTGCCGGACCAGAAGTCGCACGTGGCGGGCATCCTCGATGCCGTCGCGCGGGGCGCCTCGTTGCTCGACCGGACACGCGGGCGAGCAGTGGTCTCGCAATCGCGCAACACCGAGTCCGGCTCACTCGCGGTGCCGGTGCGATCAGGGCGCAGCCTGGCACGACTCTCCCAGATTGCAGCCGAAGTCGTGACCCTCTTCCACGCAGTTGCGGTTCGCAAAGACCTGCGCGTGAGCTGCGCGCTCGACGACACGGTGTCGGTGTGGGGTGATGCGCTCAAGCTCAAACAAGTCGTGAGTAACCTGGTCGTGAATGCGCTCAAGTACACGCCCGCCGGTGGTGAAGTGTTGATCCGCGTCGCCTGGTCGACTTCCGATAGCTCGGACGGAGTCGGCGCCCGCCGTGCCGCCGAGATCAGCGTTGCCGACACTGGCCCTGGCATCGCGCCGGAGCACCGCGAACAGATCTTCCGTCGCGGCTTCCGTGTCGACTCCACCGCTGCGGTGGAAGGCGAAGGCATCGGCTTGGCCGTGGTGCACGAAGTGGTCACGCAGCACGGCGGCACGGTCTCGGTCAGCGGGAAGCTTGGCGTCGGCGCGACCTTCACCGTCTCTCTGCCCCAAGACCGTCGGCAGCGCGTGTCCGATCCCAGGCCGGAGCACAACCCATGACCCAAGGCCTACACATCCTTTTGGTCGACGATCAGCCCAAGATGATGGAGTCGCTCGACTTCCGGCTCCGCAAGTCCGGATACCGGACCACCTTGGTCCAAAACGGTGAGCTCGCTCTGCAGAGCGCACGCAGCGATCCACCCAGTGCCGTGATTCTGGATGTCACCATGCCGGAGCTCAACGGTTACCAAACCTGCCGGGAGCTCAAGAAGCAGCGGCCCGATCTACCGGTCATCATCTTCACGGGTAAGGCGGAACCCGCCGACCGCTTTTGGGCGCTGGAGTGCGGGGCCGATGACTTCGTCGTCAAGCCAGCCGATCCGGCGGTCATCATGAAGAAGCTCGAAGCGCTCCTGCGCCGATGACCTCACTTGGCATGTGGCTGGC
>JADGRG010000424.1 GCA_017881145.1 Sandaracinaceae bacterium
ACGAGCGACGGCGGCGCTAGCCACGACGGTGGCACCGGAGACGGCGGAGCCAAGAACTGGCCGTGCGATGCGACGCGTGTCAGTTGCGATGGCAACGAAGCCAACGGCTGCGAGGCGGACCTGACAACCTCGACCAAGAACTGCGGCGCCTGCGGCACAGGCTGCGCATTTGCCAACGCCACGGCCTCCTGCGTGGGCTCGCAATGCCAGTTCGTGGCTTGCCTCCACGGCTATACGGACTGCGACGCCAACCCCGCCAACGGCTGTGAAGTCTATACCGGCGGCGATACCAAGAACTGCGGCGCCTGCGGCAAGGTCTGCCCCACGGCCGCCAACCAAAACGCAATCTGCGGCAAGGGCGTCTGCGGGACTTCCTCCTGCACCGGCGGGCTCGCGGACTGCGACAGCGACGCGACCAACGGCTGCGAGACGGACACCAACCAGGACGCCAACCACTGCGGTGCCTGCGGCAACGCCTGTTCGAGTGCCAACGCGAGCTCGAGCTGCGCACAAGGCGTGTGCGAGATCGCTAGCTGCACGAGCGGCTTCGACAACTGCGACGCTGACCCAGCCAACGGCTGCGAAGTCGACCTTCGCGTGTCGCCGACGAACTGCGGCGTCTGCGGCACGGTGTGTGGCCCCGCGAATACTGCCGCCACCTGTGCAGCGAGCACCTGCATCCCCGGTGCGTGTAACTCCGGATTTGCCCACTGCACGAGCAACGCCGCTGATGGCTGCGAGACCAACCTGCAAACGGACGTGGCCAACTGCGGCGCGTGCGGCCACCAGTGCCCGTCGAGCGTGGCGCACGCAAACCCAGGCTGTGCTGCCTCGCTCTGCACGATCGCTAGCTGTCTGACCGGCTTCTGGGATGTCGACGCAAACCCCGCCAACGGCTGCGAGTATGCCTGCACCTTCCAAAACGCAGTCGATCTCCCGGACGACGCCTTCGTGGACGCCAACTGCGACGGCATCGACGGCGAGGCTGCAACCGGCATCTTCGTCGCCATTGGCGGCAGCGACGCAGACCCCGGCACGCGGCTGCACCCGCTCGCGACCGTGACGGCAGGCATCGCGAAGGCAGTCGCGAACGGTGCAAGCCAGGTGTTCCTTTCAGCCGGAACCTATGCCGGCCGCGTCACGCTCGCGAACGGCGTCTCGGTCTACGGAGGCTACTCGGCGACCAACGGCTGGGCGCGTTCGGCTGCCAACGTCGCGATCATCTCCGGCACGACCGTGGCCGACGGTCGTCTGAGCGCGCTCGAAGGATCGAACATCACGAACCCGACCACGGTCGACCGCCTGACCATCCGAACCGACAACGCCAGCACGGCAGGAGTCTCCAACTACGGTTTGTATTGCAGCGGCTGCACGGCGCTGACGCTCAAGAACAGCAGGATCGAAGCTGGCAGCGGTGGCGCCGGGACCGCGGGTAGCAATGGAGCGCCGGGTGGCGCTGGTGGCGCCGGCGCCATTGGGTCCGACGGAACCTGTGATGCTGCCAACGGCGGCGGAGGTCCGGGCGGTGTTTCGAGCTGCGGACGCAGCGGTGGCATCGGCGGCGCGGGCGGTCCCGCGGGCGCAAACAACGGCGCGTCCGGCGATACCGGAACCGGGGGCACGAGCGGAGGCGCGGGCGGTATCGGTGGAGACCCCGGTGGCCGCGGCGTCGATGGATCCACGGGATCTGCTGGAGCGTCCGGCCTCGCCGGAGCAGGCGGCAGCGGCGGCGCTCTGGTCGGCGGGTTCTGGATCGGCGGAAACGGCGGAGCCGGAAGCGCGGGCACTGCCGGCAATGGCGGAGGCGGCGGAGGCGGCGGTGGTGGACGGGGCTGCACCCTCTGCACCAGCGGCGGCGGAAACGGCGGCGGCGGTGGTGGTGCCGGCGGCTGCGCTGGAGCTGGCGCCACGGGTGGAACGGCCGGCGGCGGCTCGTTCGGAGTCTTCGTCGTGAGCTCGAGCGGCATCACGCTCGTGGCCAACCAGATTTCGAGCGGCAATGGCGGCAATGGCGGCAACGGCGCAAGCGGCGGAAGCGGTGGCGGAGGAGGCAGTGGCGCTAGCGGTGCGACGACCTGCACTGCTGAAGTTGGCGCAGGTGGCAACGGCGGCAACGGAGGAGGAGGAGGAGGAGGCAGCAGCGGTGGCGGCGCGGGCGGCGTGTCCTACGCGGTCTACCGGGCCAGCACCACGCTCTCGACCACCGGCAATCTCCTGTTCAACGGCGGTGGCGGCGTGGGCGGTTCGTCGTCGGGTAGCTCGGGCGTGACCGGCGCATCCGGCTCGGTGTTCTGACGGCAAGAGGCTGGCGTTGACCAGTTCGAAGCCGTGCGTTGCCGCCCACTGCAGGCCGCAGATCACGCTCTCCGGCTAAGCTAAGCCGTAGCGGCTCGGGCACTCGAGCCACCGCCCCGGCAGCCACTCAGTGTAGGCTCTCGCTTTCCATGGCCTTGACCGCCACGCTCCATCACTTCGAGATCGCGCTGAGCGACAGCGACCGCGGCGTGTACCAGAGCCTCGATCTGCGCGTGGCCAGGCACCCCTCCGAGACCATGCGCTACATGCTGACGCGGGTGCTCGGCTACTGCCTGCTCTGGGAAGATGGCATCGCGTTTTCCAAAGGCTTGTCGACCACCGACGAGCCCGCGGTCTGGCTGCATGAGCCGGATGGCCGCGTGCGTTTGTGGGTCGAGGTCGGGCACCCGAGCGCAGCGCGGCTGCACAAGGCCAGCAAGAACGCTGGCCGCGTCGTCATCTGCACGCAAGAAGAGCCGACTTCGCTGCAACGCGCACTCCAAGGAGAGCGCATCCATCACGCCGAGCAGATCGAGATCATCGCTTTCGAACCGGTGCTGCTCGACGCGCTCGGCGAGATCATCGAACGCCGCATGCGCTGGGAGCTGGTGGTCACCGGCGGTCATCTCTACGTGACATCAGGCGGCAAGACGTACGACGGCGCCGCGACCCGCACCCCGCTCGTTGCAGCTTGAGGTGAAGAGCTGCCCAGCTCGCTGCACACATCTAACGGCTTCGGCAAAGTAGCCAAGGTAGACTCGGACGAGAATCTGTTAGCCTCGGGAGTCCCGCCCCGCGGTGGGGGTCGGCGATATGACGCGAGACGCAGAGATCGACGCGCTGGAGCGGGAAAACGCGGTGCTGCGAGCAGAGCTTGCGCGCTTGGGCGCTGAGCCGGCGAGAACCCTGCACGAGCAGGAAGCCGCCGTGTCGCGCTTGCTGGCCGACCGTCGCGTGCTGGCTAATCTTCCGGACAATGTCGCGGTGCTCGACCGACAACGGACCCGGCATGGACGAGGCGACGCGGGCGCGCGTGTTCGAGCCCTTCTTCACCACCAAGCCAGTCGGCGTTGGCACGGGCCTCGGTTTGGCCAGCGCTTACGCCATCGTCACCGATCACGGGGGCAGCATCACATGCAAAAGCCAACCCGGCAGTGGCGCGTGCTTCGAGATCGAGCTGCCTGCTGCCGGCGTGCCGCGAGACATCACCGCCCCGAGAAAAGCGCATGCAGACACGACGCCAAGTGCCGGGCACGAGACGATCTTGGTGGTAGATGACGAGCCCTTAGTGCGGCGGGTGCTGCGTGCGCTGCTGGAGGATGCCGGCTACGTGGTGAGTGAAGCGAGCCATGGCGTCGAGGCACTCGAAGAGCTGGCGCGTGACCAGCCACGCATCGACCTGGCCGTGATCGATCGCTCCATGCCGGAAATGTCTGGCGAGGAAGTGCTGGTGCAGATGGCAGCGCGGTATCCGACCGTACCGGTGCTCTTCCTCAGCGGCAACCCGGGCGCCACGGCACCGAACGCACAAGTGCTCAGCGTGCTCGCGAAGCCACTCGACACGAACACGTTCCTGCGCGTAGTGCGTGAGGCGCTCGACGCAAGACGCGGCTGCTCGTAGGGTTGAGGTCGGCGCCGTGCGTTCACCGCGGCTCTGCCTCGCTCTCGCGATGCGACGGCCCGTGGTGCAGGAGCGCAGCCATCTCCGCTCGCACCGCGCGTTCCTCACGCAAAAGGTAGTCCGCAAGAGCGCGCTGTAGCCATGGGTCCGCGATGTAGCAAGCGTTGTGGATCTCCCCAGGCAGTAGACCGCGACGCAGCTTGTGCGACCCCTGCGCGCCTGCCTCGAAGCGTGTGTGACCGCGCTCGATGGCCCGCTCGATCAGCCGGTGGTAGCAGACTTCGAAGTGCAGGAAATCGTGCGCTTCGTGAGCGCCCCAGTAACGGCCGTAGAGGTGCTTGCCTTTCTCGAAGTTGAGCGCGCCCGCCACCGTGCGTCCATCGCGCTTGGCCAACACCGCGACCACTCGCTGGCTGTGGGTTCGTTGTATCTCCGTGAAGAATTCGCGGGTCAGGTAGGCAGTGGAGCCGTGCTTCACGCTGGTGTCGAAGTAGAAGTCGTTGAGCGCTGCGAAGTCTTCGGCGAGCAGCTCGGAACCAGCCACCACCGAGATCGATAGCCCGGATTCCAGCGCGCGACGGCGCTCCTTGCGGACCTCCTTGCGGACCACGGAGCGAAAGCTCGCCAGGTGTTCGTCGAAGCTCTGGTAGCCGGCATTGTGCCAGTGGAACTGGGTGGAGAGCCGGTAGAGAAAGCGCGGATCTTCGCAGACGTGCGTGCGCTCTTCTCCGTTCAAGAAGTTCAGATGCAGCGATGACGCGCCCGTCTCTTGGAGCGCGCCGAGCGCCCCAGCGAGCAAGGCGTGCGTGATCTCGGCCGGGTCCTCGCCTTCTGCATAGAGAAAGCGCCGCCCGGTGGCGGGCGTGAAGGGAACCATCGACACCAACTTCGGATAATAGGCGATGCCCGCGCGCTCGGCGGCAGAGGCCCACGAGAAGTCGAAGATGTATTCGCCGAAGCTGTGCTGCTTTAGATAGAGCGGAAGCGCCGCGCAGAGCCGCTCGCCGCGCCACAGGGTCACGTGCATCGGCAACCAGCCGGTGTTTGCCCCGACGCTGCCGCTGACCTCGAGCGCGCGCAGAAATGCGTATTCGCAGAAGGGATCGTCCTCGCCACAGAGACGGTCCCAGCTCTCGGGTTCGATCTTGGCTAGGCTCGGTAGCAGCTCGATGCGCATCTCGGCGTCACAGGCTAGCGCATGCCCGCGACGACGCGACCGGCAGGGTGTGCAAAGTCCTTCGCAAGGCTCCGCAGTTTTTGTGGGCGCGGCGTTGACACAGTCTGGCGGGTGCCGTAACCACCCATGGTGGTGCCGGATTTTTGCGCACGTTGCTTGCTCCCCTGAACTTGCGAGCAAGACGTGACGCGTGCGGGGTCTAGTGGTTCTTCAAGAGCGGCGCGAAGAGCGCGCTTGGGTCGGATGGGAGAGCGAACATGGCAAAGAATCTGAATCTCTTGGTGTTGGTGCTCGGGCTTGCGCTCGGGGCGTGCGGCTCGAACAAGAGCACAACCACGGCGGATGCCGGTGGCGGCAGCAGCGGCAAGGCCGGTAGCACGAGCGGCAGCAGCGGCTCAGGCGGTAGCACCAGCAGCGGCAGCAGCGGCTCAGGCGGCAGCACCAGCACCGGAACTGGCAGGGACGGCGGCGCAACCACGGACGGCGGCGGAA
>JADGRG010000425.1 GCA_017881145.1 Sandaracinaceae bacterium
TGCCTCCGTGAAGCACGTCGAGGCTGTGTTCGAGCAAAATGATGTCGGAGGCTTCTTTGGCGACATCGACCGCGCCGGCGACCGAAATGCCCACGTCGGCGCCGTGCAGCGAAGGCGCGTCGTTGATGCCGTCGCCCAGAAAACCGACCACATGGCCTTGGCTGCGCAGCGTTCGCACGATGCGGTGCTTCTGCGCGGGTGAGACGCGCGCGAACACGCTCGCTTCCTCGACCGCGTGACCGAAGGCCGGATCGAGCATGCGTTCGAGTTCACTACCAAGCACGATCCGCGAAGCGTCGATGCCCGCCTGTTTGCAGACGTGGGCGCACACCAGTTCGTTGTCGCCGCTGATGATCTTGATCGCGACGCCATCGTTGCGCAGCGCGGCGATCGATTTGGCCACGCCTTCAAGCAGGTTGTCGCTGAAGGTCACGAAGCCCGCCAAGGTCAGCCCTCGTTCATCGGCGGTGGTGTAACCCGCCGGGCGCGCGACGGCTTGGTACGCCACGGCCAGAATCCGAAAGCCCTCGGTGTGCAGCGCACGAGCGGTTTCTTCGCAGGCCGTCAGCTCGGCCGCTCCGAGAGGCTTGACCTCGCCGCCTTGCTCGTAGTTCGTGCATGCCGAAAGCACGTTCTCGGGCGCGCCCTTGGTGATGAAGAGAAACGACTCGGCTTGTTGCAGCACGACCGTCATGCGTCGGCGCTCGAAGTCGAAGGGCAACTCATCGGTCTTGGTGTAGCCCTGAGTCGCGTCAGAACCGCCTGTCAGAATCGCCGCATCGAGAGGACTCTTCATGCCGGTCTGAAACGCGCTGTTGAGGCGCGCCAAGCGCAGCACGGAATCGGAGGCCTGACCGTGTGGATCGATGGCCTGCCCGAGTGTCATCGTGCCCGCGGTGAGGGTGCCGGTCTTGTCGCTGCACAGCACGTCGATGGCGCCAAGGTTCTGGATCGCGCTCAAGTGCTTCACGATGACCTTGGCGCGGGCCATACGCAGCGCGCCCTGAGCCAGGGTGACGGTGGTGATCATCGGAAGGAACTCGGGGGTGAGACCGACCGCGAGTGCGACCGCGAAGAGCAGCGACTCCAGCGCGTTGCGCTTCAAGCTCAGGCTCACCACCACGATGAAGAGCACCAAGAAGAACACGGTCTGCACGATCAGCATGCCGAAGCGGCGCATGCCGCGCTCGAACTCGGTCTCCTCGGGGCGAGCCGCAAGATGCGTGACGATGTCGCCGAACGCCGTCGCGGAGCCGGTGGCGAAGATCACGGCCGTCGCGGTACCGCTCACCACGGAGGTGCCGAGAAACACCAGGCTCTCGCAGTCGGGGCCGAGAGAACTGAGGGGTCCCAGCTGGCTCGCCTTCTCGGCGGGCAGGGACTCGCCGGTGAGCGCGGCCTGCTGCACGTGCAGGTCGCGACTCTCGCACACCCGCGCATCGGCCGGCACGAGATCACCGGCGCTCAGACGCACGATATCCCCGACGACGAGCTGTGAGCGCGCAAGTTCGCGAAAGGTTCCGTCGCGCAACACGGTCGCGGTGGGTGCAACTTGCGCTTGCAGGCTGCGCACGACGCGCTCGGAGCGGGCGGTTTGGTAGTAGTCGAGCGCCGCGCTCAACACCACGATCGCGGCGATGATGGCCGCGTTGAGCACCTCGCCGAGCAGCGCCGAAGCGACGCTGGCCACCAGCAAGATGATCCCGAGGGGACCCAGGCCGACCCGCACCACTTCGAGCAGGGCCGAGCGCACCTTGGCGAGGGCCGGTTCGTTGGGCCCGGAGACGTCGAGCCGGCGCGCGGCCTCCGCCGAGGACAGACCTGCACTCGTCGCCGATAACCGCGTGAACAGCGCCCCAAGCGAATCCTCTGCGCGTAGCTCCGTAGGGTGAGTGACTTTAGGGAGATCGGGGCCATGCGCGCGATGCATGGGGGCAGCCTACTACGCCAGAGCGGCATTCCGACGCTGCCGGTTCGACAAGTTTGCGAGGAGGACCGGTGACAATGCGGTAGCGTCTGTCTATTCGGGCTTTACCAAGCCGCTGCCCCGATCCATGCTCCCGCCGTCATGAGTCTTCCGCTGCCCCAGGCGCTGCTTGAGCCGCTCTTCTTGCTAGGAGCGACCCGCTCCGGAACGACACTGCTATCTCTGATGCTCGGCCATCATCCCCGCATCGGTGATTGCGGTGAATTTGAATGGCCGTTCGATTTCGAGATCGAACAGCCTGGCGGTTCGCTGCAGGATTACTACCGCTGGCTGCACGTGAATCGGTTGTTCCGCTGGCACGAGCAGACCATCGACGAGAGCCTGAGCCGCGAGGATTTGATTCGCAGCTTCTTGCTTGGGCAGTACGTGCAGCGCGGAGCGGGCAAGCCGGTGGTTTGTGTCCAGGTCCATCGCCACTACGAACGCCTGCTGGAGCTGTGGCCCAATGCGCGCTTCTTGCACATCGTGCGCGACGGGCGGGATGTTTGCGCGTCGTGGATGCGCCACGGCTGGACCGGCAACGGCTACGGCTCGGCGCGCGACTGGCAAGCGTCCTTGGCAAGCTGGGCAGTCCTCCGGGAGCGTATCGATCCTTCACGCCGCTATGAAGTTCGCTTCGAGGACCTGCTTCTGGAGCCCGAGAAGCACCTCGGTGCGATGTGCGCGCTGCTTGGAGATCACTTCGACGAAGCCATGCTGCGCTTCCATGAAGACACGACGTACGATCCCATCAATCGCGCACAAGCCAGTAAGTGGCGTAAAGAATTGCCGGAGCTGCAGATCCGCTTGTTCGAGGCGGTGGCAGGTGACGCGCTGCAGGAAAGAGGCTATGCGCTGAGCGGCCTGCCACGGCTTTCGCTCAACCCATGGCTCATGCCAGCGGTCGTTCTCGACGATCGCGTACGCAAACAACTTGCACGAATGCACAGATTCGGCGCACCCCTGTGGCTGGCCGATCAGCTCACCCGACGCTTACCCCTGGGCCCGTTGTACGAACGCGTTCAGCTCCGCATGCACGACATCACCAACGCGTCGCTGCAATAGCCGTCACAACGATTGCGCCAAGGGCGAACTGACGGGGCCTTGCCCGGCCAATCGCGTTTCTGGTATGGGCATCGACGGCGGCGTGGTCCGCCAGCGGCGGGATCGACCTGCTGGGAGGTTGCGATGACAAGGTCGAGCCAAGCATTGTTCATGGGCGCGATATCAGCGACGCTCGCACTTGGATTGCCAACATCCTCGGCGGAATCGCCGACGCCAGCGGTCAGCGCGGTAACCGCCAGCGGTGCGACTGCGACCCCCGGCGCCGTCCGGCCCAAGGGCTGGATCCCGACTGGCGATGAAGACGGCATTCTGACCTTCAAAGGCGAGGTGAA
>JADGRG010000426.1 GCA_017881145.1 Sandaracinaceae bacterium
GGCGCTTGTCGCCCGGCACGTCCTCACGCGCGATCACAATCACTTCGCGCACAGCAGCATGCTCGGCGATCACCGACTCGATCTCGCCAAGCTCGATCCGGAACCCGCGGATCTTCACCTGGTGATCGATACGGCCAAGATACTCGAGCTCGCCCGAAGCCAAACGCTTGGCCAGATCGCCGGCGCGGTATAGCCGCACGGACCCGTGGCCCGGCAATGTCAGCTCGGGAAAACGTTGGAGCGTTAGATCGTCGCGGTTTAGATAGCCGCGCGCCAGGCCTGCGCCTTCCACGTAGATCTCGCCTACTTCGCCGTCCGGCACAGGCTTCTGCTCGGGGTCGAGCAGGTGCACGCCGAGATCGGGGATCGGCACACCAATCACGCTGCCAAGTCCCGCTTGCAGGTCCGACCAGCCGATGGGGCGGTAGGTGACGTGCACCGTGGTCTCGGTGATCCCATACATGTTGATGAGGCGCGGTCGCTCGTCGCCCATGCGCTCGAACCACGGCCGCAGTCCCTGCAACTCCAAGGCTTCGCCGCCAAACACCACGTAGCGAAGTGCGAGCGGCAAGGCGGTCGGCGCGGCCAGCACCGCGCGAACGAGTTGCCGGAAGGCCGACGGCGTTTGGTTGAGAACGGTCACGCCTTCAGTGCAGAGCAGCTCGTGGAACGAATCGGGCGAGCGGCTGACCCAGTAGGGGACCACCACCAGCTTGCCGCCGTAGAGCAGCGCACCCCATAGCTCCCAAACCGAGAAATCGAACGCGTAGGAATGGAAGAGCGTCCAGACGTCCGTCGATCGAAAATCGAACCACCCAGCGGTGGCTTCGAAGAGGCGCACCACGTTGCCGTGCGTGACGAGCACACCCTTCGGGCGACCGGTGGAACCGGAGGTATAGATGACGTATGCGAGGTGCTGCGCTTGCACCTGCGACGACACACGCGTGTCCGGCTCAGCGCCTACTTCTTCGACCAGCACGACGTCTTTGCACTTCGGCCTCTGCGCTGCGTTCACGCCGCGGTGCGTAACCAGAATCTGCGCGCGCGAATCTGCCAGCATGAAATCCAGCCGGTCTTTCGGGTAGGCCGGATCCAGCGGCACGTAGGCGCCACCCGCTTTCAGGATGCCAAGCAACCCCACCACCAGCTCGAGCGAGCGATCGGCGCAGAGCGCGACCAGCCCATCCGGACCGACGCCCAGTTTGCGCAGACGGTGCGCGACTTGGTTGGCCCGGCGATCGAGCTCGCTGTAGGTGAGGCGCTCACCCTCGAAGACCACCGCGGTGGCATCCGGGGTGCGAAGCGCCTGCGCTTCGAAGCGTTCGTGCAAACAAGGCGCGTCGGCAAAGCGAGGCAGCCCGCCCGAAACGCTGCCCGTCGCCGATCCGCTCTGGTTGGTAGACAAGCCGCTTGCTCCCGCTCCAAAGCTCGAGATCTTGCCAGATTCGGCGCCCTGCCGCCAAACATTCTCGAGCGACTGCTGCACCCATGACGATGTCTCCTCCTGGATCCGATGCGACCCCGAGCAGATATCCGAACCGAGAAGCCTTGCCGCTCTCGGCGCGACAAAGCCTAGTGTGGCTCGATGGTCAGCTCTACCCGGATGCTCGCTACCACAATGTCGTCCACACCGTGGACATTCGCGGCGCGCTCGATGGCCCCCGCTTCGTAGAGGCCTTCTCCCTCACAAGTTGAACTTGACGTCACTTTCACTTCCGGTTAGAAGAGAAGTGATGCCGCAGCATACGGCACGGGCACCTGTGCAATCGCGAGCGCTTCGCACGCGTGCGGCGCTGCTCGAAGCTGCGGCGCGCGACTTCGACGAACGCGGCTACGCGCAGACCACGACCAAGTCGATCGCGGACCGCGCTGGCGTCGCCTCCGGCAGCTTCTATCAATACTTCGCGGACAAGGACGCTGTGCTGCGCGAGCTCGCGCAGGCACGCATGCACGGCTTACGCGCGCGCATCGAGGCGGCGCTCGCGGCCCGGCCGAGCACGAGCGCTTCGCCCGAAACGGTCGAGCAGACTTACCGCAAGGCGGTGCGCGCGATGGTCAACGAGATCATCGACTACCACCGCAGAGACACGGGGCTGCACGCAGTGTTGAGTGAGCGAAGGCATGCGGACTCGCTGCTCGGTGCCATGACCTCCGCGTCCGAGCGCAGCTCGCTCGCCAACATCGAAGCGGGGCTCGCGGGCTTTGGCTGTCAGGGTGATGGCAAGGCGCTTGCGTTCGTGATCTTCGGGATGATCGAAGGCTCTGTGCACGGCCACGTGCTCGGCACCCGCGTGGTGTCGGATCGTCGCTTGGTGGCAGCGCTCAGCGACGCGGTGGTGGAGCTCGTTCGCGCCGCCATCCCACGGCCAGTCGTCCCGAATGGTGGACGCTAAAGGAGCACGTCATGCATGCGCTGACCAAAGAGCTGATCGACATCGTTGGCCCCGAGCACGTGCTGACCGGCGAGGCGATCTCGGACGACTATGCTCGCGACGAAGCGCTCACGCTCACACCCAAGCGGCCGGACTGGGTCGTGCGACCCGAGAGCGCAGCGCAGGTCGCCAGAGTCTTGCAGCTTGCAAACGCCGAGAACGTGCCGGTCACCGCGCGGGGCAGCGGAACCGGCATGTCGGGCGCGTGCGTGCCCAAGCGGGGTGGCATCGTGCTGAGCTTTGCGCGCATGAAGCGCATCCTCGACATCGATGTCGCCAACCACATGGCGGTGGTGCAGCCGGGCGTTACACTCGCAGAGCTCGACGAGGCGACGCGGCCGCACGGGTTGGTGTATCCGATCTTGCCCGGGGAGATCAGCGGCAGCCTCGGCGGCAACGTGGCCACCAACGCGGGCGACATGCAGGCGATCAAGTACGGCGTGACCCGCAACAACGTCGTGGGCTTGGAGCTGGTGTTGCCGAGCGGCGAGGTGATGCGCACCGGTGGCAAGCTCGTGAAGACCTCGACCGGGCTCGACCTTACGCAGCTGGTCATCGGCTCGGAAGGCACGCTCGCGATCGTCACCGAGGTGATCGTGCGACTGCGACCAAGGCTCACGCAGCGCGCGACGCTGCTCTTTCCCTTCGAGTCGCTCGACGCAGTGATGAGCGCGGTGCCGTTGATCGTGGCCTCGGGCGTCGACCCGCTTTTGCTCGAATACATCGACATGCTCACGATGGCGGCGCTCACCCAGCACACCGGTATCGAGCTCGGCGTGCCGCAAGCCATCCGAGAGAAGGCGCTGGCTTACTTGGTCGTGGTGCTCGAAGGCCGCGACGCCGAACGCTTGCAGGTCGATCTCGAGACGGCGGGTGCGCTCGGGTTGTCGCTGGGCGCGATGGACGCATTCGTTCTGTCACCGCAGGCGGGCACGGATCTGCTCTACGCGCGTGAGCAAGCCTTCTGGGTCGCCAAGAAGGCCGGTGCCACCGACCTGATCGACGTCGTCGTGCCGCGCGCGTCGATGCCCGACTACATGCGCACGATCTCGGCGATCGCCGCGGCGCATCAGACGTTCATCGCCGGCTGCGGTCACGCAGGCGACGGCAACGTCCACCTGTCTGTGTTCGAGACCGACAAGCAGAAGCGCTCCCAGATCATGACGGAGATCTTCCGTGCCGGCATGGACCTCGGCGGCGTGATCTCCGCTGAGCACGGCATCGGCTGCGAAAAGATGGGCTATTTCCTTGCGCTCGAGGATCCAGCCAAAATTGCGCTGATGCGCCGCATCAAGCAGGCCTTCGATCCGAAAGGCATCTTGAATCCAGGTACGCTGCTCGGTTGAACGGAGAACATGCGATGTCAGAGATGAACGGTGCGCGGACGCTGATCCAGACGCTCTGTGATGCGGGCGTCGACGTGTGTTTCGCCAACCCGGGCACATCCGAGATGCATGAAGTTGGCGGCCTAGCCGGCCAGCCGATAGCTGCGATTCTCTAGCAGGTGCTGCTTGCACCGCACGCGACCCTTGGCCGCCTTGCGCGAGCACTCTGAGCACTCACCTCTTGCCCTCTTGGCTGCCCTTCTCTTTCGCCTAGCTTTGGCTCTGGCGGCCTTGCAGGACTCGCACCGGGTGACGTGAGACGGAGTCACCTTCGGGCACTTCTCGCAGGTATGTGAGTGACGGATCCACGTAGTCGTCGCGATTGTTCTAGTCCGCATTCACTCTCTCTAGTTCATGGGTGGGAAGGCTTGCCACACAGGATACCGCTTCTTTGTCCACTGGCCACGCAGAGCCTGCTTTGCGTGGAGACAAGTTGGGGGCTTTGCTGAAGGTCACGAGGCGGGCAACCCGTGCTCGATGAGCCAGTCGAGTGACACGGCAGCGCCACGCATGCTTGCGTCGAGGTCGCGCACCACTTGCTCCTCCGCCGGCATCGCAGCCGCATAGGCGCGCGAGTAGAGCACCCAGTTGGAGAGCTGGTAGTGATGTAGCAGCGACCGAAAGCGGTGGCGCGCAAAGCCTTCCAGGGTCAGCTGCGCCTGACCCGCGTCACGACAGCCCAAGAGCGCGCGCGATACATCGAAGAGGAGCGCGCGCATGTCTTCGAAGGCGCGCTCGGGATCTTGCGCGACCGTCTCGAGCAGTGCCGCAAAGCGTGCCTCTGACAGCCCGGCCTGCTCCGCGGCTTCGCCCATGATCGAGACCTGGGTGGTGATGAAATCCGAGTCTGGGAAATTTCGCAGAAGCCGGCCCACCAAGTAAAGATCGAAGGCGCTGGCGATCGATTCGGCAAAGAGCAGCGCGTCGGCGCAGTGGACCGTGGGCGTGAGCGCGGCCGGCAGCAGGCGCTCGATTTGTTTGGCAACGATGTGGTGCCACGCCACGTGAGCCACCACGTCGGCAGGAATGCCGCCTTGCTGATCGCAGAGCACGTCGGCGCCCTCGTCGCCGCTCCAGTAAGTGAGGTTGAGGAAGACGGCGCGGTCCCAGCTGAGTTGCCCTCTGCCCTCTGGCACGCGGAACTGGTGGCCGGAGTGCCGAAGTGACCGCTTGAGTGCTGCGTAGACCGCGACCTGCGCGAACGCAGCGTCGTCGTGGATCAACAAGTCGTCGAGGGTGATGCTGCGCAGCGGCATGTCCCAGCGTACGCCGGAGCCGGCCATTGGTGGGCAGGTTTCGGGGGGCGCGGCGCTCGACCCGCGACAACACCGAACCTCGCTTCCGACGCAGCGCCTGGAAGAGTGTGCTGCGCGCCAGCTTGTCGCGACCGAACCTGCGGCGCGCGATCTTGCAGCCACGTACCAGCTTGATCCTAACTGTTCTCGCGCGCCTCATTGGAGGTGGCGCCTGTGCGCGCGCGCTTTCCAACCCAGCATGGCCAACACGACCAACACGGCCAAGAGGCTTCCAATGGATAGTGCGAACGCCCTCGCGTAGGCAAGCGTCCGCAGCGTGACGACGCGAACGCGTCCGTAGAACCCTTCGTGGTCGGGCTGGTTGGTGGCGGCGATCGCCGTGGAGGCGTGCTGCCGCGCTGGGCGCTCTGCCTCGACCTGCTCTCGGGCGTCATCGACCAGAGATGCGGTACGCGGGTTGAGAGGCAGCGGCGTGGACGGCAAATCCACTGAGGTGTCGGCGGGTACGTCCGCAGGCGTCGATGCCTCGGTCGCAGGCAGTGGAGCGGTTTCCACAGACGCTGGTTGGTTGCCACTTGTCGATGGCATCAGAGGAGGTTCTTCAAGCGCTGGCTGCTCTGCAGGGGCCGAGAGCGGAGCTGCCGACATCTTGAACCATTCCGACCTCGGAACGCTCATCACGGCCGCGCCGTTCGAGAAATACTCGGCTCCTGGTTGTCCCGGCGCAGGAACGCTCATCACGGCCGCGCCGTTCGAGAAAAACTCGGCTCCTGGCTGCCCTGCCGCAGGAACGCTCATCACAGCCGCTCCGTTCGAGAAGTACTGCTGCCAGTCTTCCGCGGACACTTGCGCCCACGCGGTCGCATGCGACATCGCTGCGATCAGCGTGAGGGCCGCAGAGTGACGCGTGGCAATGCTCGACGGATGCTGTCTCATGACCAACCGAGGTCGTTCCGGCGGAAGCCGCTATCCCCAATACATGCACACGCATCGGCGGCGCCCAATGCGGCGCGGCGCGCCCCGCTGGCGCAGGCGCACTTGCTCGGGTTCCGCAGGCCAGGGCCTCAACCCGCAGGACGAGCTTCGACCGTGCCACCGGCGACCGCTAGGGGACGAACTTGGAGAGCAGTCGAATATAGTGCGCCTGATACATGTCGTCGGGTTCGGTGACTGACCAGGAGTCGATGGGCCAGCCATCGTTGAAGTCGCGGTAGGACTTTTGATCCGGTTGGCCGGCTGGTGGTGAGAGCTGTGCCGCTCCGCAGCTGTTGCCCGCGCCGCAGCCGTCCGGGCAGCAGCCATCCCATGCGTAGCTCGGGTTCGGACCGCCGGTGAGGTAGCCCGGCGGCGGCCCGTGCGCTGATACCCCCAGCGCGTCCCAGACCGTGCCGTGGCCGAACCACGAATGGTAGAAGCGCGTTACCGACTTCACCGAGCCGTAAGCCTCCATTCGCGAGAGGTAGACGAGCTGAAGTGGGTTCACTCCGTGCAAGTAGTGCGCGTACCGCTCGGCCGCCTGTAGTGCACTGGCGTTCTTGGTCGCGTCGACCGCGAACACGATCACGTCCTCGAAAAGGTCGCCCTCGGAGGCCTTCACTTGATTGGAGCCCCAGTAGTACGCATTCAAGTAAGCGAAGTAGGGGTCTGAATCATTGGAGTGCGCGCCGAAGTGGCTGGACGCATTCATGGCTGACTTGAACGTTTGACGAATCTGCGTGACCGTCGCCGGTGTCGCCCCCGCAGCACGGGTGTACTCCAGTAAGGTGTCCTGCTTCTCCACCATCGAGGGGTCGGTGTAACCGGATGAAATCAGATCGACGCTAGCGTAGTTGGCATCGAAGTACGTCTTGTACGTGGCGGTCCCGGTCAGCTCGAAGAGGAAGACTGCCGCCATCAGCTTCTTCAACACCCGACCGGTGGCGTCGACCTCCTGCTCTCCCGCACCTACCTTGCCCGAGTTTGCGAAGGTCACGTTGCCGTTGGCGTTGGCCCAGCTCCAGGCGTTACCGGCACGCGTCTGCAGATCAGCAGCAAAGCCCGGGTAGACAGAGCCTGCAGCAGTGACCGAGCCGAATACTTTCGACGCATAGGCAAGTGCCGCCGCAGTGCTCAAGCTGGCAGACGTGGTCGCCGGTCCATACTTACAGCCTGCGTTGTCGGCCGAGGGCGGGCTCGCTCCGGTATGCCCGACGATGCTCAGCA
>JADGRG010000427.1 GCA_017881145.1 Sandaracinaceae bacterium
TAGCCGAAGTCGGCGCGCGCAGCATCGTGCCGGCAGGTCCAGGCGACTTGCTTGCCCATCAGGGCTTTTTGGCGATTGAGCAGCCGTGGCTTGCCATCGAAGCGAGTGGCTAGCTCACCGATGGCCGCGGCGATGTCGACGGAGACGGCCGGCAAGTTCAGCGCGAGTGCGCGCTTGCCGGTTGCTTCGATGATCGTGCCCTGGAACTCTTCAAACGTGCGCGGCTCGCCATCGCAGATGAAGTAGCCCTTGCCCACGGTGGCAGGGCTGCGCGCTGCGTCGCGGATCGCGCGCACCACGTCATCGACGTGCACGAACGATACGAGATAGTCCCGGTTACCGAAGAAGACATTGAGCCGGCTCTTCGCCAACTTGTAGTACTCGAAGAGCTCGGTATCGCCGGGACCGTACACGCCGGCGGGCCGGATGATCGTCCAGGGCACGCTCTGACCGATCTCGTCTTCCAGCACGAGCTCGGCCTCCAGCTTGCTCTTGCCGTAGTGCTCGATCGGCTTGCGTTCGTGGCTCTCCACGCGCGGCTCGGTGCGCGTCGCTGGCCCATAGGCCGTGAGCGAGGAGACGTGGACGAGCCTCCCGACCCGCTCGTGGACCTTGCGCAGTGCCAGACCGATGTTGCGCGTGGGCACCACGTTGCCCAGGCGGAAGTCCTCGTAGTGCACGCCCTTGACCGCGCCTGCCACGTGGAAGACCAGGTCGGGCTGCTCACGCAGGAGCACTCGCTCGATGGACTCTGGGTCGTTGTAGTCGACGGGTGCAGCACGCCCGCGTTTGGGTGCAGGCGAGCCCTTGCGCGTGAGTGCGACGACGTCGTAGCCGTCGGCGAGAAGCGAGTCGCGCAGATGCCCGCCGATGAAGCCACTGGCCCCGGTGATGAGCGCGACGCCTGCATGTGGTGTCTTGGACATGGGGGCACTTCATGACCCGCTCTTGGCGCCATTTCAAGCCGACACCAGCCGGGGATCAAGCGAAGAATGCGCGCACGTCGTCGGCGCGCCGCAAGGTGTCGCTGCGCCCGAGCTGCACCAGCTCGTTGGCGAACTCGGCGTCGAAGAGGATGAACGAGAGCAGATCTGACTCCCAGATTCCCCCCAGCGTCGCGGTCCGCGCGAGAAACCACGAGGAGAACATGGAAGACTTGATCGACTTGACGCGCTTGCGCGCCAGCGCTCCGATGTCCTTGGACGGCCGGAACACCAGCGTCTGCACCTTGCGATAGGCCAGGCCACGCGCCTCCTCTAGCGTCTGCTGCACGCGCACCATCTCCTCGGGCGTGAGCGCCATTTCCAGCGTATCGAGCAAGCGGTTGAAGCGATCGAGCACTTGTAGGTCGTAGTTCAGCGGATCGAGGAGCAGAGCGTTCAGGACCTTGCCAACCAGAAAGATCGGGCTGCGGTAGGCAGCAAGATGATGCTCGATGGGAATCTCTTGCATCGCCTCGGGAGCGTCGGTGAGCAACGACACCACCACCAGGCGCCGTGCGCCGGCACGGATGGCCGGTGATATCGGCGTGTTGTAGCGAACGCCACCATCACAGTAGTAGTCGTCGCCTACGCGCCGCGCGGGGAAGAGAAGCGGGATGGCCGCTGAGGCGAGCACGTGATCAGCGTGGATCGGGCCAACGTGCGGCGTGCGCCGCGGATCGCGCACGAACTTGAAAGGCAGGCCCGGGGTGGTCTCGGCGAAGAGCGTGGTCTTGCCGCTCTTGATGTGCAGCGCAGCCATAATCAGCGCGCGCACCGCGCCGCTTGCGACATTCTCGTGCAGCCGATCCCAGGGCACGGCGTTCTCGACTAGCTCGTCGATCGCGCCAGGGTCCAAGAGCGAGCGGCCGACCTGACGCTTGCGGCGATGCAAGAGCGCTCGGTCGTTGGGGTCGTCGCCGGACCAGTCGCGCTTCCAGCCAAGCAGGCCACGCATATCGAGGCGCAGATGGCGGCTGAGATCGAGCGCTTGCCACTGCGAGATGAGCCCCGCGGCGCCCATGTCGGGGATATGCGCGTGGGCTGCCAAGTAGGCCGCGTTGAGCGCGCCCACCGAAGTTCCGCAGAGCACGTCGAAGGGTGCCTGCTTGGGCCGCAGGATCTCCATGATCCCAGCGATCACGCCCGCTTCGTAGGCACCGCGGGCGCCACCACCGGAAAGCACGATGCCCGTGCTGATTCGGCCTTCGGGTGGAACTCTCTGGCTCGGGCGAACGGATACCACTGGCTTTCCTCTAGTAGTCTAAGCTGAGATGGCCTGACCTCGCCACAAAGGTGCGGTCGCCAGCCCGATAGGCCGGGGGTTCTGCTACCCTCACCGACCCGCCCGGCAAGCCGTCGCGGACACCACACCCGAAGCCGGAGATGAGAGCGAATGTCGATTGCCGTCGCGGTCCGTGTCGCCGATGAGATCGTGCTTGCCACGGACAGCAAACGCACCTTCGGTGGCGGCGCCGTTCCCGAGGACAACCTGCGGGACGTCAAGCTGCAGAAGATCGGCGACGCCTACATCGCCACCACGGGCTGGGGCATCTACACCAACATCCTCGACGACTACTTGAAGACGGTGCGCAAGCCGCGCCTGCACGACACGGCCGCGATCTTCGCGTTCTTTCGCACCTTCTGGAAGGCGCTGCACACTCGCTACCAGTTCGTGAACGACCAGTGCAGCGAAACCGACTCGCCCTTCGGCGACCTAGACGCCTCGTTTCTCGTGGTCAACCAGAGCGGCATCTTCTACGTGGCCTGCGACATGAGCGTCACACGCTTCGAGAATTACTATGCGGTGGGCTCAGGAGCGACGTATGCCCTGGGCGCGATGCACGCGTTACATGGACCACGCGCCAGCGCAGAAGCGATCGCTCGCAGAGCCGTGGCTGCTGCGAGCGCGCTCGACATCTACTGCGGCGGCGACGTAAACCTGGTCAAGCTGCGCGCCCGCGTTACGCGCAAATCACGAGCCTGAGCGCCGGAGATATTCACATGTTGCGTCGCGCCTCCCGCGCGCTCCTGGGGCAGCCTATTCCGGCTCGCCCTCGTCCTGCTCGTCGGCGGCCTCCGGGGCGTGATAGCGCGCGAATTCCTCGTTGAAGGTGAACTTCGACTTGTCGGTGATCTTGTCGACGTAGAGGACTCCGTCGAGGTGATCAAGCTCGTGCTGGAAGACCGTGGCGAGGAAGCCGTCGGCCACCAACGTCTTCGGCTTGCCGCGCTCGTCGAGGTAGTTGACCTCGATCTTGCTCGGACGCTCGACATAGCCGCGCATGCCTGGAACCGAGAGGCAGCCTTCCCAGAAGCCGGAGATCGTCTCGTCGAGCACCTTCACGCGCGCGTTGATGATCACGAGCAAGGGCTGGCCGTCGTCGTTCTCGTAGCGCTCGTTGTCGGCGGAGAACTCGATGATGGCGAGCCTGACCGATTCGTGCACCTGGGGAGCCGCCAGGCCGACGCCTCCGTAATCGTGCATGGTATCGATCATGTCGCGCACCAGGCGCTTGAGCTCCGGCGACGAAATCTCCTCGCGGGAAAGCTCACGCGCTGTCTCTCGCAACACCGGGTGTCCGAGCCTCGCGATCTTACGGATGGCCATGTCGCAGCTTCCTCTCCATGCAGCAGCGCATTGTCACCACGCGCCGCCTAGACCGCAAGCCGAAGCCGCGCTGACGGCGGCGAAGGCGGTGGCGAAAGTGGGTTGCGCCCTTGATTCGTGATATTCGAACTAGCCATGACCCACTCGTGCTTTGACCTCGAAGTGAAGGACAAAGTGGCTCACCTGCGCCTGTGCCGGCCGGACGAGCTCAACACCATGACCCGGGCGTTCTGGGTCGAGCTGCCAAGAGCCTTGCGTGAGCTCGACGCCACCGCCAAGGCTCGCGTGGTGGTGCTCTCATCGACCGGCAAGCACTTCAGTGCAGGCATGGACCTCTCGGTGTTCGCGGGTGCAGGCCTGACGACCCCAGCCACCACCGAGATCGCACGGCTGCGCGAGATGCTGCGGCGCACGGTGCTGGAGCTACAAGACAGCTTCAATGCGCTGGAAGAGATCCGCATGCCAGTCCTGGCCGCGATCCAGGGAGGCTGCATCGGCGGAGCCGTCGACATGGTGAGCGCCTGCGACGCGCGCTACTGCACCACGGACGCCTTCTTCTGCGTCCAGGAGACCAACCTCGGGATGGTCGCCGACTGCGGCACGCTGCAGCGCCTGCAGCACATCATGCCCTCCGGCGTGGCACGCGAGCTCGCCTACACCGGACGGAGGCTGCCGGCAACGCGGGCCAAAGAGGTGGGCCTCGTCAACGAGCTCTTCGACACGCAAGAGACCATGCTCGCGGCTGTCATGCAGGTCGCCACCGAAATCGCAGAGCACTCGCCACTCGCTGTCCACGGCACCAAAGAGATGCTCAACTACGCACGCGAACACAACGTGGCCGAGAGCTTGCGCTACATGGCTGCGTGGCAGTCCGGTATGTTTCACGCGACCGACATGATGGAGTGCTTCGTCGCCAAGGCCGAGAAGAGAAAGCCGGTGTTCGAGGATCTCGTGCCGATCAAGAAGTTCTCCGAGCCATGACCCTGCGGCAAAGCAATCTCGACAAGCTCGATCGCAAGCTCTTCGACGTGCTGATCGTCGGAGGCGGCATCAACGGTGCTGTCAGCGCATCGGCGCTGGCGGCGCAGGGCGCAAGCGTGGCGCTGATCGACAAGGGCGACTTCGCTGGCTTCACCAGCCAAGAGTCATCCAATCTGGTCTGGGGCGGCATCAAGTACTTGGAGGGTGGCGAGCTTGGCCTGGTACGCAAGCTCTGCCGCTCGCGCAATCATCTGTTGCGCGCGTATCCCTCGTCGATCCGTGAGATTCGCTTCTTTGCGAGCATCGAGACGGGCTTTCGACACAGTCGCGTGAAGCTCTACCTGGGTGCCCTGCTCTACTGGGCGATCGGAAGCTTCTTTACCCGCGCGCCACGACTCCTCGGGCCCAAGACCATGCTCGCGGAGGAACCTGTGGTGCTGCCGCGAGGCCCCGGGGGCTTCGAGTACTCGGACGCCTATCTGGTCGACAACGACACGCGCTTCGTCTTCAACTTCGTGCGCGCTGCGCTCGATCACGGCGCCATTGCCGTCAACTACGTGGGTTCGCTCGGCGCAACTCGCGATCAAGACGGCGTGTGGCACACGCGCGTGCGCGACATGATCAACGCGAGAGAGCGCACCATCCGCTCGCGCGTGCTGATCAACGCCGCCGGGCCCTACGTGGATGCGCACAACCAGCTCACCGGAGAGCACACGCGCCACCTCGCTGCCGACGTTCAGGCAGTCGGTCATCTTGCCGCCGAAGATGCTGACGTGTTTGTGCTCCCTGTGCACTTCGACCGAGTGCTTGCGCGACAACGACGTCCAGTCGCGACCTTCGCCGGTCTTGTTCGCACTGACGACTAGCGGTCGCACGCCGCATCGCTCTGCGATGATGTCGGCTTCCGTCAGCGGTTTCGCCAAGCGCAGGCGCTTGTTGACGTTGTCCAAGATGAA
>JADGRG010000041.1 GCA_017881145.1 Sandaracinaceae bacterium
AGGAACGCCGTTGATGCAACCCGTCGTAGCCGTAGCTCGTCCCAAGGTCAACAAGTGGCTGGTCACGGTGTCCGTCACCTTCGGCACGTTGATGGGAGCCATCGACGCGTCGATTGTGAACGTCGCTCTGCCACACATCCGCGGTGCGGTGGGCGCCACGGTGCAGGAGATCACCTGGATCTCCACAGCGTTTGCGCTCTCGACCGTGCTGGTGATGCCGCTGACCGGATTTCTCGGTCGGCTCTTTGGGCAGAAGCGTGTCTACATGCTCTGTCTCTGTCTCTTTCTCTTGGGCTCTGCGCTCTGCGGGACGGCGCGTTCCCTCTTCTCGTTGGTCATCTATCGCGCGCTCCAAGGTTTCGGTGCCGGTGCGCTGCAGCCGACCGAGCAGGCCATCCTGCGCCAGACCTTCGAGCCCAAAGAGCAGGGCATGGCCATGGCAGTCTTCAGCCTCGCGGTCATGGTGGGCCCTGCGATCGGCCCGACGCTCGGCGGCTACATCGTGGACACCTGGAGCTGGCAGTGGATCTTCTATATCAACCTGCCGGTAGGAATTCTCGGCTTGCTCATGGTGATGAGCTTCGTGCACGAGGACCCGGAGATTCTCGCGAAGAACCGCGAGCTCGGCGCCGCGCAGCGCAGCAACATCGACTGGCAGGGCATCGCGCTCTTGTCGGTCGGCTTGGCGTCGATCCAATACTTCCTCGAAGAGGGGGCGCGCGACGACTGGTTCGATTCCCGCCTCATCACCGCAACCTTCTGTCTCGCCATCGTCGCGCTCGTGGCCTTCGTCATGCGCGAGCTCTCGTGTGCCGCGCCCGCCGTCAACATCCGCCTCTTCAAGGATCGCGTGTTCCTCTCCGGCACGCTGATCGGCGCCGTGATGTTCGCGATGTTGATGGCCAATGTGTTTCTACTGCCGATCTTCATGCAAGAGCTGCTCGGGTTCGACGCGATGCAGGCCGGCGTGGCGCTGATGCCGCGCGCGGTGGTCATGATGCTGGTGACGCCTATCATCGGCCGCATCTACAACCACGTCTCTCCGCGCCTCATCATCGGGGTCGGCGTGCTCTTCTTCTGCTACGGCGCCTACGCGATGAGTCACATGACCCTGCAGAGCGGCAGAGCCGACGTGACTGCGACCATCGCCATCCAGGGCATCGGCTTCGCCTGTCTCTTCGTTCCGCTGACGACCACGGCGCTAGCGTCGATTCCACGCCACTTGCTCTCTGACGCGGCCGGCCTCAACTCGCTCTTCCGGCAAGTCGGCGGCTCGATTGGCCTCGCCGTCTTCGCGACACTCCTCGGGCAATACACGGTGCACGCGCGCGCCTCGGTGAGCGCGCAGCTGGTGACGACGCGGCCCGAAGTCTTGGCTCGTCTTGCTCAGATGCAACACGGCTTCGTGAATCGTGGCATGGACGCCTACGCCGCCCACTCGCAGGCGCTGCGGGCGCTCTCCGGCCTGGTCGCTCGGGAGGCCTCGACGCTGGCATTCGAGCGCTTGTTCTTGCTCGCGGGCATTGCCTTCCTGGTGGTGCTGCCGCTGCTCTTGTTCTTGAAAGTTGCGCGCACAGCGAGCCCAGCCAGTGTCCCCACGCAGCACGCCGACCTCTAGCCTTCAGACGGACGAAGTCATGACCAGCGCAGAAGCGAAGAAGATCTCCGAGCCAGAGAAGACCAGCGGGCCGAGCTCCGTGGCGGCGACGACGGCAGCTGCAAAGAAGCCAAGCCGACGCCCGTTCGCCGTCCTGGGTGTCATCGTATGCATCGGCGCACTCGGCGTGGGCGCTTACTCTTGGGCGACGGCCGGGCGGCAGAGCACCGACGACGCGCAGGTGGAGTCGGATACGTTGCCCGTCGCACCGCGAATGGCCGGCAGCGTGCGCAAGCTCCTGGTTGACGAGAACCAAAGCGTGAAGCGCGGAGACCTTCTGCTCGAGCTCGACGACATCGATGTGCTGGTGCGCGTGGCGCATGCCGAGGCCGAGCTGGCGGTCGCGCAGGCGCAGGCGGACGCCGCCAAGGCGCAGGAGGAGGTCGTCGGTGCCACGGCGACGGGTGGGCTGCACAGCGCCAAGGCACAGGTGTCGAGCGAACAGGTCGGTGTGCAGAGCGCAGGCATGCAGATCGAGATCGCACGCGCAGCCATCACGCGCGCGCAAACCGATGCGCGCAGGGCGGAGTTGGATCTGCAGCGCACCCGGGACCTGCGAAGCAGTGGCGCCATCGCGCAAGATCGACTGGACACGGCTCAGCTTGGCTACGATTCTGCGCAGGCTGCGCTGGTGCAGGCGCGCGCCGAGTTGGTGGCGGCCGAGGACGCCCGCTTGGGCGCGCAGAGTCGCGTGGCCGATGCGCAAGGCAAGCTTGCCGCCAGCACGCCGACCCAAGCGCTCATCGCAGCGGCACATGCCCAGAGCGAGCTGGCAGTGGCGAGGGTGAAATCCGCCCAGACCGCCGTGCAGTTGGCGAAGATCCAACTTTCGTACGCGAAGCTCAGCGCCCCACAGGACGGCGTGATCTCCAAGCTTGGCGTCCGGGAGGGTCAGTTGGTCGCCGCGGGACAACCGGTCGCCGTGCTCGTGCCGAGCGCCACGTATTTGGTAGCCAACTTCAAGGAAACGCAGATCGGCAACATGCGCCCCGGAGACTCCGCTGAAGTTGAGCTCGACGCCTATCCCGGGCAGCACTTCGGTGCCGTGGTCGAGAGCCTCTCCGGCGGAACCGGCGCACGCTTCTCGCTCTTGCCGCCCGACAATGCGTCGGGCAACTTCGTGAAGGTGGTGCAACGCGTTCCCGTGCGACTGGTATGGCGGACACAGCCTAACGTGGCGTTGCAGGCCGGGTTGTCGGCCGACGTCACCGTGTCGGTGCAGGCAAGCCACCGTGGGGAGAGCGCCCCACCTCGCTAAGAGGGCTTGGGGCTGTCGTCTACGCTCGAAACAGAGCAGGTGATACCCTCTTCGGGCAGTGCATGCGCGTCTTACTCCCTGTCGTCTTGGCTGCTGTGCTCGTGTCACTCTACGTGACGCGCTTGTCGGCTCCCTTTGTATTCGATGACGCAGACAGCATCGTCGACAACCCGTCGATTCGCTCGCTCTCGTTCCCGAGCTGCATGAACGACACGCGAGCGGGCTCTCCCACCGCGGGTCGCCCGCTGCTGAATTTGAGCTTCGCCCTGAACTATGCGGCCTCGGGGCTCGCACCCTTTTCGTATCATGTGGTGAACCTCGCCCTGCATTTTGCGTGCAGCTGGCTGGTCTTCGTATGTCTCGCACTGCTCTTCGCTGCCGAGCGCAGTCCCGCCGTGCTACGGCGTCACGCGAGAGGCCTGGCCGCCATGACGAGCGTGCTCTTCGCCGTGCACCCGATCGGCGTAGAGATCGTTCTCTACACGACGCAGCGCAGCGAGGGGTTGGTGAGTCTCTGCTTCTTGCTCACCTGCTACTGCTTCTTGCGTCTTGCGTCCGGTGGCGGAGGTCTCGGAGCTCTTATGCTGCTCGCAACCGCTGCGGTGCTCGGTGCACTATCCAAGGCCACCATCGTGGCGGTTCTGCCGTTGCTTCTGCTCTGTGATCGCGCCTTCTACTCCGGCTCGTTCCGGGCGGCGCTGCGTACACGCGGTCGTGCGTATCTGGCGCTTGCCCTGAGCTACGTGCCGCTCTGTGTGATCGAAGCGGGTCGACCTCGTGGCGATACGGTTCATTTCTGGGACCCGAGCTATCTGCTGCTCCAGGGTCGCTATGTGCTCGGATATCTGTGGGCGGTCTTCTGGCCCGATCTGGCGTTCGACTACGGGGAGCTGCGACCGGCGCTTGTGCCCGGAGCTTGGCCTTATGCAATCGCGCTGGGCGCGCTCGTGGCCGTGTGCGCCGTGCTGACACTCGTTCGCCCGCGCCTCGGGTACGTCGGTGCTTGGGTGTTCACGCTGCTCGCGCCGACGTCGAGCGTGTTTGCGATCCACACCGAGGTGGCCGCCGATCGCCGCATGTACCTGCCGATGGTAGCGGTGCTGGCCGCAGCAGTGGCGGGCTTGGGTGCGCTCTTCGCGCGATGGATCGAAGAGCCGCCAGCGGCCGTGCCGCGCGCGCGGGCTCTGCTGCGTGCAGGCTTCTTTGTCGTGGTGGTGGCGCTCTCGTTGCAGACAGTGTCGCGTGCGGGTGCCTTTGCGAGCGTCAGCACCTTCTGGGAACGGGCCCTCTTGGACGAGCCGAATAACCCACGGGCGGCTTACAACCTCGGGAAGACTTACCAGAGCTTGGGTAAGGCGGAGCTGGCTGTGCGCGCGTATCAGGTCGCCATCTATATCGACTCGACCTATGTCCCCGCCTATTCCAACCTCGGCGTGCTCTTCATGAAGCTGGGGCGGCGCGAGGAAGGCATGCGCATGTTGCAGCGCGCGCTCTCGCTCAGCGATCAGGGCGCGGTCCACTACAACTACGCGATTGCGCTCTCCCAGCTCGGAGACGAGAAACAGGCGCAGGCGGAGTTGGAGATAGCGCTCGCTCGCGATCCGAAGCATGCGTCGGCCCACATGAATCTTGGGGAGATGCTGGTGGCAGCGGGTAAGCAGGAGGCAGGGTTGGCTCACCTGGCGCGCGCTGTGGCGCTGCATCCTGACCCGCTCACGCACTACAACTACGCGCTCGCTCTGGCACACGCCAAGCGTGCCGCCGAAGCGCGGGTGCAGCTCATGCAAGCCCTGGCTCTCGATCCCCACTTTACGCTGGCGCGCACACGTCTGGCGACGCTCCCCGAGCAGCCCGGTGCAGGTGAGCGACGCTAGCGGACGCGGCATCGTCAGAGGCAGGCCCTTGCGCTTTGGATCGCGGGCCCCATGTCTGGTGCGATGCTTCTTCATCGCACGGTCGCGCGCCGCCTGGCCTCCACGGGATGTGTCGCCAGGATCATCCCTCGGGTCGGATGGCTCGGCACACGAGGCTGCTTGCTGAGCTTGCTCCTGCTTGCGTCGGCGTGGCTGGCCTCGCGCGCGCTGGCTTGCGGCGTGTCGGGCCCGGACGGAGTGTGGTCGTGCAGTCTGGAAGAGCACGACGAAGAAGAGCGGCGGCGCTGGCACGTTGGGGGCAGCGGACTCTACACATCCACCGGCCTGCGCTTCTCGCACGGCCTGCGAGGTGACGAAGAACGCAGCGCTGCGATTGCGTCGGCCACGTATGCACCGACGCGGCGCCTGACCTTGCAGACCAGTGCCGGCGCAACGCTCGATGGGCAGCTGAAGCTTTCGGGCGGCACGTATCAGCTCAACCCGGGACCGCTGGTGGCTCTCGGCGCAGCGTTTCGAGTGATCGATGGACCGCCTTTCCTGATAGCGACGTCGCTGCTCTCTTTCTCGGCTGTCACGACACGCGCTCCGGGAGCAGCGGCTTCTGCCGTGGGCTACCAGGCCTTCGACTTGCGTGTCGGCGCGCTCTTTGGAACCACCCTATGGAAGGTCCTTAGTCCTTACGTTTTGGCGCGCGTCTTCGGCGGTCCGATCTTCTGGCATCACCAAGGTGCCGCCGTAACCGGGACAGATGTCTACCACTATCAGCTCGGAGCTGGCCTCGCGTTGCTCATCGCCGAGCGGCTGGATGTGTTCGTCGAGGGCAGCGCGCTCGGAGAGCGAGCCCTCGCTGGGGGTGCCGCGTTCGCATTCTGAAAGGGCCGACGCTGGCCGGGTTGACTGCTGCCTGATCGGCGCCTATCGTCGGTCTACGATGGCAATGGGGAAGCGCAACGCAGAACCGTGTTGCCCGCCTGCAGATCAGGCGGCGGATCTTCGACCTATCGAAGGCGGGGCAGCCGACGAGGAGCTTGCGGCGCTCGCCAAGGCCCTCGGGCATCCGGCACGGGTGCAGATCCTGCGGATTCTCGTGCGCACGAGCACCTGCGTGTGCGGTGACATCGTGGATGAGTTGCCGCTCGCGCAATCGACCGTCTCTCAGCATCTCAAGGTGCTCAAGGAGGTCGGCCTGATCCGCGGTGAGGTCGATGGCCCACGCGTCTGCTACTGCATCGAGCCGCGGGCGCTGCGGCGCCTCAAGGCGCTGGTGGGCGGTCTGTGATTCCGCCGGTTGCTGACACCTATCGTGCAACACCGATAAACAAGAGGAAGCTGCCATGTCCGTAACTATCCGCGTGTTCGATCCTGCGCTCTGTTGTTCCACTGGCGTCTGCGGTCCGAGCGTCGACCCCGAGCTCGCGCGCTTCGCGGCGGATGTCGCGTGGCTGCAGCAGCAGGGCGTGACCGTGGAGCGCTTCAACCTCTCGCAGCAGCCGGGCGCGTTTGCATCCAACCCCTCGGTGAAGGAAGCGCTGGCTCGCGGTAACGAGGTGTTGCCGCTCTTGCTCGTCGGTGATCGCATCGCCGTCGAGGGTTCCTATCCATCGCGTGAAACGCTGGCGGCGCTGGCGGGCGTGATCGTGAGGAAAGCAGAGGCGGCCCCTGCAGCCACGGGATGCTGCACTCCGAGCACCGGCGGGCAGACGAAGACCAGCTGCTGCTGAAGGAGCGCGGCATGGACTTCCTAGAGAAGGCACCGCGCAATCTCTTCTTCACGGGCAAGGGCGGCGTCGGCAAGACCAGCGTTGCCTGCGCGACGGCGCTGGCGCTCGCGGAGCGCGGCAAGCGCGTGCTGCTCGTGAGCACCGATCCTGCGTCGAACCTCGACGAAGTCCTCGAGACCAAGCTTGGTTCGGCGCCACAACCTGTCGCATCCGTGTCCGGGCTCTTCGCGTTGAACATCGATCCGGAGGCGGCGGCACATGCTTATCGCGAGCGTGTGGTCGGGCCGTATCGCGGTGTGCTCCCGGAGGCTGCGGTGCGCAGCATCGAGGAGCAACTCTCGGGGGCCTGCACCGTGGAAATCGCTGCGTTCGACGAGTTCTCGAAGTTGCTCGGTGACGCGAACGCCACGCGCGAGTTCGAGCACGTGATCTTCGATACCGCGCCCACCGGGCACACTCTGCGACTGCTTCACTTGCCTGCTGCCTGGACGAGCTTCGTCGAAGAGAACGTCGGCGGCACCTCATGTTTGGGGCCGCTCGCCGGACTCGCAGCGCAGCGGGCGCTCTACGCCGCGACCCAGAGCGCGCTGGTCGATCCCGCCTGCACAGCGCTCGTGCTCGTCTCACGCGCAGAACGCTCGGCGCTCACGGAGGCGGAGCGGACCCGAAGAGACCTGGCAGCGCTCGGAGTGCAACGTCAGGAGTTGGTCGTCAACGGGATCTTTCGCGCGAGCGATCAACGTGATGAGATTGCGGTGGCGATGCAGCTTTGCGGCGAGCGCGCGCTCGCAGCCATGCCCGCAGGACTTCGCGAGCTTCCGCGTACGGAGCTGCCGCTTCTGCCCTTTGGGCTCGTCGGCATTGCGGCGTTGCGCCAGCTCTTTGGCGAGCACCCAGCGGCTCCTGCACTTCCGAGCGCCGCGCCGCCGACGGGTAGCGAGGTGCTGCCTGGGCTCGCTAGCTTCTTGCCCGCGCTGGAAGAGGGCGGGCGTGGCGTAGTCATGACGATGGGCAAGGGTGGTGTCGGCAAGACCACCGTCGCGGTCAGCATAGCGGTCGAGCTGGCGCGCCGCGGACACGCCGTCCATCTGACCACGACAGATCCAGCGGCTCACGTGGTTGATGCCATCGGAGGTGCGGTGGAGCGCGTGCGAGTCAGCCGCATCGACCCA
>JADGRG010000428.1 GCA_017881145.1 Sandaracinaceae bacterium
GGCCGCACCGCCGACGCCATCGTCGCGCACGCGCTCACCAACGCTCTCATCGCCGTGGCCGTGCTCGCCTTCGGTGCCGACTGGCTCTGGGCCTAGTAATGACGCTCCCCCGCCAGCATTCGCCTCGGAGGTTTGCTACTCTCCGGGCCCATGTATTCCGGCATCACCCGTGGGCTCTTTCCTGTTGTCGCAGTGCAAGAGCGACCAGGTGTCACTCGCTTTTCGGTGGAGCTTTCGCCTGCGCTTTCGCGTGATCTCTCGCTCGGCGCGAGCGTGTCGATCGATGGCGTTTGCCTGACGGTGGTGGAGTTTTCGAGCCAGCGTGTGAGCTTCGAGGCCATCGCCGAGACGCTCGGTCGCACCACGCTCGGCGGTCTCTCGGTCGGGCGCAAGGTGAGCGTGGAGCGCTCCTGCCGGATCGGCGACGAGCTGGGCGGACACGACGTGTTCGGGCATGTGCTCGGCACCGGCACGGTGCTCGCGCGCAAAGAGGTCGGCGGGCAGCTCGACCTCAGCATCGGCGTGCCCGCGGTGTGGATGAAATACCTTCTGCCAAAGGGCTTCGTAGCGCTCGACGGATCGAGCCTGACCATCGGCGATCCGGTGGGCGCCGAGAGCTTCGACGTGCACCTGATCCCCGAGACGCTGCGCCTGACCAACTTCGGCGAGAAGCAGGTCGGTGATCGCGTAAACGTCGAGCTCGATCCGCGCACCGTGGCCATCGTCGATACCGTCGAGCGCGTGCTCCACGAGCGTTCGCTGCACAAGTAGTCCTGATCACAAGCGGAGGCCGTAGATGAGCACTTCGGACGTCTTCATCGTCAGCGCCGCACGCACTGCCGTCGGCGCCTTCATGGGCAAGCTCGCGCAAGTGCCTGCCGTGCAGCTCGGTGCCGTAGCCATCGCTGCGGCGGTCGAGCGCTCGGGCCTTGCCAGCTCGCTCATCGAAGCGATTGCAGCTGCTGGCGGCATGGAGTCGATGAGCCAGGCGCCTTACCTCTTGCCGAAGGCACGCGGCGGCTATCGCCTCGGACACGGCGAGCTTTTGGACTCGATGATCCTCGACGGTCTCTGGGACCCTTACGGTAACTTCCACATGGGTGAAGCTGCCGAGCGTTGCGCGAGCGAGCTGGGCATCACGCGGCAGGCTCAGGATGAGCTCGCAGAGCTCTCGTATCGACGTGCACTCGCAGCACAGGCCGCTGGCGAGCTCAGGCGCGAGATCGCGAAGGTGACCGTGGCGAGCCGGCGCGGCGAGGTGGAGATCACGGACGACGAAGAACCAGGCCGCGGCGATCTCGGAAAGCTTGCAGGACTCAAGCCGGCCTTCCGCAAGGACGGTACCATCACGGCCGGCAACGCCTCCAAGCTCAACGACGGCGCCGCAGCGCTGATCCTGGCCAGCGCCGAAGCAGTGAAAGCGCACGCCCTCAAGCCGCTGGCCCGCATCGTCAGCTACGGACATCACGCGCAAGAGCCGGAGCGCTTCCCGACCGCACCCGTGCAGGCGATGGAGAAGGCACTGGCACGAGCAGGGCTGCGCAAGAGCGAGATCGATCTCTACGAGCTCAACGAAGCCTTCGCCGTGGTGGCGCTGGCTTGCATGCGGCTGGGCGGTCTCGATCCCGCACGCGTCAACGTGCGCGGCGGCGCGGTCGCGCTCGGCCATCCCATCGGCGCTTCGGGCGCGCGCATCCTGACCACACTGCTCTACGCACTGCATGACCGAAAAGCGCACTACGGCCTGGCTACGCTCTGCATCGGCGGCGGCGAAGCCAATGCGCTGATCGTCGAGCGTATCTAGGCCCGGAAAAGAGCTCTTCAGAGCATGGCTTCGGCGCGGTAGCGGGCGGCTTCGGGATAGCGGGCCGCGAGCTCTGCGACCTGCGACACGAAGGCGCGGGTCTGGGGCACGGCGGCACCCACGAAATCGATGGGGTTGGCGAGCGCATCGTCCAGCGCACCGCGGGTCAACCCCAGGCGCGAATCAGCCGCCAGGCGATGCAACAAGTCGTTATGCTCTTCGCCGTGCTCACGCATGGCCAGCGCCACGGCCACGGCGTGCTCCTTGATGGCCTCGTGCGCAGTCTCACGGCCAACCCCTGCACGGACCGCCGCCATCAGCACCTTGGTGGTGGCCAAAAAAGGCAGGTAGCGTGCTAGCTCGCGTTCGATGACCGCGGGGAAGGCGCCGAAATCGACCAGCACGTTGAGCAGCGTCTGCAGCGCGCCGTCGGTTGCGAAGAACGCATCCGGCAACGCCACCCGGCGCACCACCGAGCAGCTGACGTCGCCTTCGTTCCACTGATCGCCCGCCAAGCCACTGAGCATGGTCACGTAGCCGGCGACGATGTGCTTGAAGCCGTTGATACGCTCGCAGGAGCGAGTGTTCATCTTGTGCGGCATGGCCGAGGAGCCGACCTGACCTGGCTTGAAGCCTTCCGTCACCAGCTCCTGGCCCGCCATCAAGCGAATCGTGGTCGCCAGGCTCGATGGACCTGCCACCACCTGCAAGAGCGCGCTCACCACCTCGAAGTCGAGCGAGCGCGGATACACTTGACCGACGTTGGTGAGCACGTTGCCGAAGTCGAGATGACGCGCCACCGCGGCTTCCAGGAGCGCGAGCTTGTCCTCGTCGCCTTCAAGCAAGTCGAGCTCATCCTGCTGCGTGCCGACTGGGCCCTTGAGCCCGCGCAGCGGATAGCGCTCGAGCAACGACTCTATACGCGAAAACGCCTGCAACACTTCTTCGCCAGCGTTGGCGAAGCGCTTGCCCAGCGTGGTCGCCTGAGCCGGCACGTTGTGGCTCCGACCGGTGAGCACGGTGGTCTCGTATTGTGCCGCCAGCTCGGAGAGGCGGCAGAGCGTGGCCACCATGCGATCCCGCAGAAGTCGCAGACCTTCGCGCAGCTGGAGCTGCTCGACGTTCTCGGTCAGGTCGCGTGAGGTCATGCCCTTGTGGATGTGCTCGTGGCCGGCCAGCGCGCAGAACTCCTCGATGCGAGCCTTCACGTCGTGGCGCGTCTTGCGCTCGCGCTCGCGGATCGACCCGAGGTCGACCTTCCTCACCACGGCCTCGTAGGCGCGGATCGCGGCTTCCGGGATCTCGATGCCGAGCTCGCGCTGAGCGCGCATCACCGCTATCCACAAACGCCGCTCCAGCACAACCTTGTTCTCGGCCGAGAAGAGCGCGCGCATCTCGGTGCTGGCGTAGCGCTGCGCCAACACGTTGGGGATCGAAGTGGGCTGCGTCATGGCGCGGAGGCTAGCTCTCATCCGAGCGCAGAGCCACCGTCGACTTTGATGATGGCTCCGGTGGTGAAGCCGCCGGCCTGCGAGGCGAGGTAGACGACGGTGCCGATGATGTCGCTCGGGCGGCCGATGCGACCCATCGGAATGAACTGTGCAACGCTGCTGTCGTCGCCGCCGGGCATCATGAAGGCGGTCATCTTGCTCGGGAACAGCCCCGGCGCAATGGCGTTCACGGTCACGCCTTCGCGGACCAGCTTCTTCGCCATAACGCTGGTGAGATGGTGCACGGCCGCTTTGGCGGGGTGGTAGGCCCAGGCGTCGTCGAGCGGAAAGTCGATGCCCGAGATCGAGCCGATGTTGATCACGCGCGAGGGTGCATCCGGACGCTTGCCTGCTTTGCGCAGCATGGGCAGGCACTTCTGCGTGACGAAGAAGAGCGACTTCACATCCAGGTCGAAGACCTTGTCCCAGCCGGACTCGGGGTATTCATCGATGGGCGCACCCCAGCTGGCGCCGGCGTTGTTGACCAGCACGTCCAGCTCGCCACCGAACACCTCGGCCACACGCTGGCTGATGCGCTCGACTTCGGCGACGCGCGAGAGGTCGGCCGACTCGGCGATGACATCAAAGCCGCGCTTCACCTTGAGCTCCTGCACCAGCGAATCCAGCGCTTCCTGCTTGCGGCCACAAGTGAACACGCGGGCGCCCCGCGCGGCCAAGCCTTCACTGATCATGCGGCCAATGCCCGAGGCACCGCCGGTCACGAACACACGCTTGCCTTGCACGGAAAAAAGCTCGTCACTCATGGCCAAGAGTCCTTTCGTATCGATGCCGACCGCTTCACCGGAGCTGCGTTCGTGCAGGGCACGCCCGAAGCCGAGCGGGGTTACTAGCCTAGCTTCCCGGTGCACATCAACCCCGGACGGGCGGGGTGTCGCTGGAGGCCCACATTTCGTCGCCGAGGGGCGGCATCTTCCGGGGTCAACGTAGCGTGCGTTTATTGGCTTATCAGGGTA
>JADGRG010000429.1 GCA_017881145.1 Sandaracinaceae bacterium
ACCGCGCCGCCGATCTAGAACCTGTACGCGGGTCCCGCGTTCTAAGAGGCCGCGCGCTCACCGCACAGGAGACAGGCGCCCTGTTTCGCGCGTGCGAGGTGACTTCGAATCAGGGATCGCGGGACGCTGCACTTCTGGCGCTTTGCTTGTGTGGGCTGCGTCGCGCTGAGGTCGTCGGGCTAGCCGTCGATGCACTTGACGGCGACCACATCACCGTCATCGGCAAGGGCAACAAGCAGAGACGAATCTTCCTTAACGACGACTGCGCGGCATTGCTGAATCGTTGGCTGGTGAAACGCGGCACCGCCGCCGGGGCGATGCTTCTCCCGGTGAGCAAGAGCGACCGCCTTCAGCACCGTCGTCTCAGTCCGGAGGCAGTTGCCGTAGTCTTGCGCCGCCTCGCCACCGACGCGGGTGTCTCGACTTTCTCACCGCACTGTTGCCGATACACCTACATCTCCACGTTGCTCGATGCAGGAGTCGACCTCTCAACTGCTGCTTCCTTGGCGGGCCACGCTAACGTGGCGACCACGATTTCCTACGACAGGCGCGGTGACGCGGCGAAAATACGTGCGGCACAGGCAATGAAGTTCGTGGTGGCTTCGCCATCGATGCCGCTCTGCTGACATGAATTCCCAGTTTCGGGAGCTGCGCTCCAAGGCGCCTCGTGCGGATCGCCTGCTGCGGCTGCGGTGGCCTAACGCCCTTCCGGCACTTCCCAGCCTCACCGGAAGCAACTCCCCCTCCCGGTGTATGCGGACCAGCTGGCGCGACCGCGCTAGAAGTCCAGTCTAACAATAAGGAATCTCACGATATGAAAGACGCATCCAAAGAAGACCGTGAAGTTGCCGTCAACCCGCCGCCCGCGGCGCAAACGCCACCCGCGCCCGCAACAAACACCACGCCGAACGCCGCCCAGGAGAAACCGCCGGTACCCGCCGTCGAGCTGGATGGGTGCACCGTCGAGGAGTTCCTCGAGACCAACCCGCGCATCTTCGACTGACGTACCGCCCAGCGGGCCGTGCCGCGCCTCAGGTACGGCACGGCCCGCTGGGCCGTCTTACCGATCGTCACCTGACAGACGAGTCCCGGGTCCGCCGCGTGGTGTATCCGAAAAGCCACGGGGCCGTTGTGGCCCCGAAGGAGCCAGAGTCCATGCCACAAACTACTACTACGATCTCATTCGTCACTGATCCGGCGTCTATCGCCGACGCGGTCGCGGTGGCTCGACTGGTCACCCCTCGCAGCGGCCTCCTATTCACTGCGCGCGCTGACCGATGCAACGTCACCAGCCACGACGGGGCTCGAGAAGCACGCTCGTCATTCTCCATCACCGAGAGCGTCGGCGAGGGCGACTTCGTCTACCCCACAGACTTCGCCGACGAGTTCGCGTACTTGACCGGCCCCATTCGCTTCGACGCCAAGAGCGACGGTCGAACGTTCTCGGTCGGGTACACGTTCGGCGCAGGCGGGTTGGTGACTCACGCGTCTATTGATCCTCGATGCGTCCCGTCGGCGAAGCACCCGGAGGCCGCATTGGCGTCCCAAGTCAACGTCGGCGTTCTGGCGGCAGCTCTGAAAGTAGCGAAACCGTTTTTGGCTGCCGCTGACGACGTTTTGGCTGAGGATCACAGCAAGACACTGCACGTCTTTCGCGATGGAACGCTCTACGCGAGTGACGGTAGAGTTGCCTGCTATTTTCGATCCGACGCACTCGTCGGCCGAGAGCTCGAGATCCCGGCGCAGCAGCTACCTCTACTCGAGAAGTTTCTTCGGCGAAGCACGGGGATGCTGGACATCCAGACAACTTCTGCACGGATCACGATGGTGAACGAACGAGGCGACGCGCTGGGCTGGCCCCGCAATACTGGCCGGCTCACTCGGTGTGCATCGCTGACAAAGAACGACGACGTGATTGCGGTGGTGAGCGCCGCAGCTGCGCGGGCGACGATTCGCCACCTGCAGTCCGCCCTCGACAAACACGCAAGAAATGTCCGTGTTCATCTCGATCCCGCGCGCGGCTGCTGGTTCACCTGCGCCACGGCTACGAGCCTCCCGATCGCCGGTGACTTTCTCGAGTTCAGGCCGAGCGGTGCGCTAGTTGGTCGCGTCAACATCGATCGTTTTGCAAAGCTCTTCACAGCGACGAGCAGTGACGCCATTGAGCTTCGAGTAACGCTCGCGCCGCCAGGTGGTAGTCGCGTTGAGCCGGCGTTCTTCTTCCGCACCGTGGACAACCTGGTGATCACCGCGGACAGTGCGATACTCGTCGGAGACGCGGCTGCACGCGCTGCGGCCAACGCGCACCGTTGCTCTGTCACCCGCTATGCCCCGGGCATCGATCGATGACCAATCGCGTCCTTGTTGACCCGGCACGCCTGGTCCTGCCTGAGCGAGTCGTTCGTATTGTTTGCCATACGCTCCGCGCAGTTCAGCGGCCGGCGCCACGACAGCTGTGACCGCGAGCTCCTCTCCGAGCAGTTCTCGGGCGTGGTAGCGCCGAAGCAGACCAGGGATCCGCGCCGGCTCTCGGCTCGAACGCGGTCGGAAGTTCGGGGCCGCATCCAACGCCCCGAACCCCGCCGGCCGGCGGCCGAGCGCCGTGGTGTAGGTAGTGGACGACCGGTGGAAGCATCCAGAGGAGGAACCCATGGAACCTGATGTTCAGCAGCAAATCGACGAGTGCGGCAGGCGGGCGGCCAGCTCACGCGAAAGAGCGAGCAAGTCGCTCACGGGCGACGTGGCGAGAGTTGTCGAGGCATTCTTTGGCCAGCCCAGTCGCGAGCGCGGCGATGCAGCGGTGCGAGCGATCTACTCCGGCGTTCTTGTGGAGACACTTCCTGAAAGCGACATGATGAGCCTCGCGCGCTTGGCTCTGGACATCCAAACGTTCGGGTACGTTGCGACCGCAGCCCACCAACTTGCAACGCTCGAGCCATACGAAGAGTCGGTCGATCTCAGTGAGCCGCTCTGCCTCCACTACCACACGATCGAGGGAACCCTTCAGCAGCAAGCTGACTCCGTCGTCGCGTGCCTGGGCTGCAGCCTGCGGGATCTGTTTGAGTCGGAACACGGCACCCTTGACTCGGCGACGGTCGAAGCGGTTGGGCGACTCGGTAGCCTCGCTCTGCGTGATCGTGTGTACTTGATTCCCCAGCTACTTCAGGCCCGCTGGGCCCTTGCGACGGGATGGCTACGCGATCATGCGCGCGAGCTCGAGCATCACCGGTAACCAGCTGAATGGACCACCATCACAAGCGAGTGATCTATGAACTGCGGAAGACTTACCGCTCCATTATCGTTCGCCCCAACGCCAAGGTGCAGAAAGGGCACTCCTGGACAGGCGTGCGACGAGCGTGCGGCGAGACATCCAGTACGGGTAACGCCACCTGAATCGCAAGCCGAACTTCCGGCGACTCGCAAACCGCACCCCTCACCCCCTTGATCGATTTCCCCCGAGCCCCCCACACCCTGAAATTTTCGTGTGGCCCGGTTCTTCGGGGTCGACTTCCCGCAACTTCGTTTCAGCGCGCTCGATCACCGCACTGAACTCTGCCTGCGTCCCCGGAGGTGCCTGCTCCGGGTTCTCCTGCATCCAGCGAAGCAGATCACGGCTTGCGTCCACGATAGCGCGTGCGAGCGGCAGAACCGCGTCAGGCGATTGGCGTGAGTAGGAATGAGCGGTGCGTTTCGGAGTTTCTGCCTCATCAACAATGGCCACGATCTCGCCGATCAGATCAGGAGTCGAGATCCTGGGCTTCTGATGCAGCTTCCTGATCAGCTCGCGACCCA
The DNA here is from genome assembly GCA_017881145.1 of Sandaracinaceae bacterium. Lineage (GTDB taxonomy): Bacteria > Myxococcota_A > Polyangia > Polyangiales > JAFGIB01 > JADGRF01. The sequence continues at coordinate 3,793 of JADGRG010000429.1, forward strand.
TCCTCGCGACCTTCTCCAGTTGCGCGTCGCGCTCCGACGCAGCCTGTTTCCGAAAGTCGGGCCCGACCGGCTTGTCGATCTGGATCTCAGCCCAGGAGACAACCTGATCATCACGGACGCCCGCGTGGAGCACGAGCGAGCCCCAGACGAGATCTCCATCGAGATCGAGCGCCTCCCAGGCGACAGTGCCAGGTAGACCCGTCAGTGACTTCCTGAATCTCAATCTAAGCACCTCACCGACCTGAGGCTCGATGAACCGCTCCACATCTTGTGCGGTGATGATTCCGCCATCGCTATACGTCACCTCGAACTTTTCAAGCTGAGTTGTGAAAAGTTCCCCCGCCGTTCGTAAGTGACGCCGAGCTACACGCTCCGCCTGAGTCGGCAGGATCGT
>JADGRG010000430.1 GCA_017881145.1 Sandaracinaceae bacterium
CCACCGCGTTCCTACCGCCGGTGGCAGGAGTCTCCCCACTGGCTGTGGTGTCGAATCAGCAAGAACGCCTGACCTTCACCAACGACGCAATCACGCAGGACGATCCCTCGCTGCCCTTCCTCGTCACCGAGCTCTTCGTCGGCCGCCCCGGGCCCTACTGAAGCGACGACGCGGCAAGTCGACGCACGCCTCCCGTCTCTAACGCATCTAGCCGGAACGCCTGCGACCGATGCGTCAGCGTGGCTTGCGCGGACGCGGAACACTGGCGACTTCGACCCACTGAGCCGGTGCTGGCTCATCTAAGGCGAGGATGGTTTGCACCCGGCCAGCGTTGCCGGACTCGTCGTCCGTATCGACGAACGTGCCCGTCAGGATCGGCAGACGCAGTCCTCCGCGCTGGCGGAAATACGCAGCGACTTCCTGGACACGCTCCGCAGCCTTGGGCTGCTTTGCCTGCGAGCTCGATACGCCAAGCACGTAGAGCCGAAGGCCAGGCACCCCGGTGTGTGCGCGCAACGCGTCGATGACTTCTTGGTAGGCGTTCGAGAACTTGCCGCGCTGCCCGCGCGAGCTCAGCGCTTCGTCGAGGTAGATCGGTTGGTGCGGCACCTCGACCTGGATCGGCGTCCATTCCACGTCGGCCCAGGTGTCGGCGGCGTTGAACACGCGCACGGAGATCTTGGCGGCGTGTGCGCAGAGCGCTGGCCAGTGCAGCTCGAGCGCTTCGCCGACGCGAGCCTTCGGAAAGCTGGTGCTCGCCTGGTGAGCGACGCGTCCGTCCACGTCGTAGATCGTCAGCTCGGCAAACGCGACCGCGCCCTCGGCGTGAAACCGCAGCGTGCGCGAAGTCAGATCCACGTCGGCCGGCGTCAGGTGCACTTGCAGCGGCGGGACAACCTCGACGTCTGCCGCCAGCTCTTGCCGAAACTCACCGGAATTCGTCGTGCCGACGACGCGCACCTCGCAACGGTACTTACCGGGGGCCGCGCTCCAGGTGAGCGAGTGCGTCGCTCCCAGAGCCGTGCCGCCGAGCTCCTGGCTCGGGCCGGCCGCCGAATCGATCAGCACATCCACGTGCATGCGCTCGATGGGCGCCTTCGCCGTAACGATGATCTCCGGCGCCTGCCACGGCAGGTTCACCGTCCTCAAGATCGTCAGCTCGACCGCTTCCCGCTGCTCCTGTGCATGCGATGGATGAGGTACCAGCAGAAACACAGCCGAACCGACCAGCGCCCAGGAACATCGTGTGGGGAGCATGGCGGCACTGTACGCCGAATGAGGTATGCGGACAACGACGCGCCAGCGCGTGCACCAAGAGCCTACGACAGCTGCTCGCAGGCTAGACCGCGTCGTCGCTCGTCAGCAGCGTTTCCCCGTTGGTTTCAAGCAGATGGCTCCACATCTGCTCGGCGTGCTCTGGATGGTTGCGGGCCAGCTCGATCATGCCGCGACCCTCGTCGAGCGAGCCGCAAGCGATCCGCATTTCCTCTCGCCAGCGACACACGAGCGCTTCGCGCATCACCTCGCGTCCCAACGCAGCCAGCTCCTCGCCAACGCCTTCGACCAGCGCGAGCTGGTGCCAAGCCTCCCACGGACGTTCCCCGCTGCTGGTTTTGAGCGAGGGCAGCGCTGACACGCGTGCCGCGTCGGCGACCACGGCGTCCGTCATGGCAGACGGCCATTCCGAGAGCAGCGGCCCAGAGGGGTGAGGACTTGCGCCGGACTTTCGCTTGCGCCGGCGTGCCGGTTTCGCCGCGCTCCCTGGACTACCGGATATCCCCATATAGGGACATCCTATCTCGGGTTCGGTCAGGCCTTCAAGTGCTGCCGGAGAATCCCAAGCATTCGGCGCAGCGGCTCGGCCGCGCCCCAGAGCAGTTGATCACCCACGGTGAACGCACTCAGGTATTCAGGGCCCATGCGCAGCTTGTGAACACGGCCCACTGGCACGGTGAGGCTGCCGCTGACAGCTGCAGGCGAAAGCTCGCGGATTGTCGCCTCTTTGTCGTTAGCGACGAGCTTCACCCAGGGGTTGGCCTGGGCCAGCAGATCGAGGATCTCCGGCATGGGAAGGTCGCGCTTGAGCTTGATGGTCAGGCCCTGCGAGTGACAACGCATGGCGCCTACACGCACGCAAAGGCCGTCGACCGCGATCGCTGGCTGCTGGCCAAGGATCTTGTTGGCCTCGACGAAGCCCTTCCACTCCTCGCGTGTCTGGCCGTGCTCGACGGCCTTGTCGATCCAGGCGATCAAGCTGCCCGCCAGCGGCACGCCGAAATGCTCGCTCGGGATAGCACCGCTGCGCAGCGTCTCGGTCACGCAGGTGTCGAGCGCCAGCGCGTTCGACGCCGGATCGGCGAGCAGCGGTCGCACGGCGTCGCTGACGGCGGCCATCTGCGCGAGCAACTCACGCATATGCGCGGCCCCAGCGCCTGAAGCCGCTTGATAAGTCATGGTGCTGACCCACTCCACGAGCCCTGCCTTGAAGAGCCCGTGCATGCCCATCAGCATCAAGCTGACGGTGCAGTTCGGACCGACGTAGGTCTTGATGCCGTCGTGCAGCCCTTGCTGGATGACGCCGAGGTTGACGGGATCGAGGATGAGCACGGCGTCGGACTCCATGCGCAGCGTGGAAGCCGCATCAATGAAGTAACCCTGGTAGCCGTTCTGACGCAGCCGACCGATCACATCCGTGGTGTAGCCGCCACCCTGGCACGAGATGAGCACGTGGTGGCGGGCCAGCGCCGCGAGGTCATAGGCGTCGTGCAAGCCATGAGCGACTCCGTCGATGGTGGGTCCTGCGCCGCCGGCAGCAGATGTCGAGTAGAACGTCGACTCGATACCCTTGAAGTCGCCGCACTCCCGCATTCGGTCCAAGAGGACCGAGCCGACCATGCCGCGCCAACCGATGAATCCGACTCTCAACACACGAACTCCTTCTGGCCAGAAGCGCCTCGCCGCCGCGCTTTCGAGCCGATGACGCTCTCAGCGCTGCGGTGGCATCCGTTGTCGCGTTGGCTTCCCATGAAGCGCGAAATGGGTCAAGGCTCAGAGCCGCCCGCACTGCGTCGTGGAGCCAGTGCCTCGAGCAAGTCGAGGTCCGGACCTGCGCCGCCATCCGCGCGCAAGGCCTGGATGCAAACGTGGTCGGCGCCTGCCTGCTGGTGCTCGTCGATCCGTGCGGCAATCGCCGAGACATCACCCCAGGCAATCAGGGCATCAACCAGCCGGTCACTTCCGCCCTGCGCGAAGTCTTCGTCGGTGAAACCGAAGTCACGCAGATTGCGCTGGTAGTTCGGCAGCCGGATGTAGACCGCTAGCTGCTTGCGAGCGAGCGTTCGGGCCTTCACCGGATCGGTCTCGTGCAGCACCATCTGCTCCGGGCAGAGCCAAGCGCTCGGCCCCAAGATCTCGCGAGCCCTGCGGGTGTGCTCCGGTGGGACCAGATAGGGATGCGCGCCACGAGCACGATCACGAGCCAACTCCAGCATCGGCTTGCGCAAGGCTCCGAGCACGATCGGGGCTTCCACCGTGGGTTCCTTCCCGAGGTAGAGCGCCTTGTCGAGCGCGTCGAGATACTCGCGCATGGCGGTCATCGGCGCTTTGTATTCGTGGCCGCGCAACTTCGTCACCAGGTGTTGGTGCGACACGCCGAGCCCGAGCACGAAGCGACCGGGCAGAAGCTCGGCCAGCGTCTTCTGCGTCGCTTTCATGGTCACCGCGTCACGCGCGTAGATATTGGCAATGCCAGTGGCGAAGACCAGCTTCTGCGTGTGCCCAGCGAGAGACGCGATCAATGCGAAGGGGTCGCGCCCCACGGCCTCGGGCGACCAGAGCGCACCGTAGCCCCAAGCTTCGAGCTTGCGCACGAAGTCCACGCACTGCCCGTGGTCGAACGCGTCGAGCCACGCCCACACCCCCACCCGCCCCAATATGATCGGCTCGCGTTCATTCATGGTCGCCTCCGCGTCTCGGTTCCCACCACCACCGCGCTGCACGCGCAATCCACTGCTTCACTCGTAGCGCAGCGCAGCAATCGGCCGCAGCTTCGAGGCCTTGCGCGCCGGCACCACGCCGAACACCACGCCCACCAGCGCAGAGAAGCCGAAAGCCAGCGCGCAGGCCTCCGGCGAAACCGCATACGGGATGTGCATGCCCCGACTGACGAAGAATGCGCCCAGCAGACCGAGGCCTAGACCGATCAAGCCACCCACCGAGGAGAGCATCACGGACTCGACCAGGAACTGTTGCAGGATGTCAGCGGGGCGAGCGCCTACCGCCAAACGGATGCCGATCTCGCGGGTGCGCTCGGTCACCGACACCAGCATGATGTTCATGATGCCGATGCCGCCGACCACAAGCGAGATGGCTGCAACGCCCGCGAGCAGGGAGGTGAGCACGCCGGTGACCTTGGAGAGCAGCGCCTTCACCTCGCGCAAATCGCGCACCGCAAAGTCGTCGTCGTCGCCCGGACGAATGCGCCGACGCTGACGCATGAGCGATTGGATCTGCAGACGCGCTTCGTCGGTGCGCTCCTCGGAGACGGCAGACACCATCAGCATGCCGAGTCGATCGTTGCCCAGGAGCCGCCGCGCGAAGGTGGTGCTGGGCATGAACAAGAGATCATCCTGGTCGGTGCCAAAGGTGGAGACGCCTTTGGCTTCCAGCACGCCCACGATTTTGCAAGTCAGATGCTGCAGGCGCAGCTCCGAACCCAGGGGATTGCCGACCCCGAAGAGCTCGCGCCGCACCGTCTCGCCGATCAGGCACACCTTGGCGGCTTGTCGCTCGTCTTCTTCGTTGAGCAAGCGGCCAAGCGCAGCTCGCCAGTCACGTGTCGCATAGTGCTCGGGCGTCGTGCCGAAGAGCGAGGTCGCGCGGTTCTTCTCGGCGGCCACCGCGCGCACCGCCAGTGAGTTCGAAGCAGACACGTAGCGCACGGCGTCGCACTCACGCCGGATGGCCTCCAGGTCCGAGCGACGAAAGAGCGGCGCGCTCAGAAGTGAGGAGCCAAACGTCTGACGGGAATCACCACCAGGAACGATCACCAGCATGTTGCTGCCGAGGTTCTGAATCTCGCCGGTCACCAAGTCGGTCGCGCCCTGCCCCATGGCATGCATGATCACCACCGCGGCCACGCCGATCACGACGCCGAGCGTGGTCAGAAGCGATCGCAGCGTGTTACGAGCCAGAGCGCTACCAGCGAGCGAGAGTGTGGTGAGCCCGTTCATAGCGGTGTTTGCGCCTCGTCGCTGGCGATCAATCCGTCGCGGAAGGTGATGACGCGGCTGCCGTAACGAGCCACATCCGGCTCGTGCGTGACCATCACGATGGTCAGGCCGAAGTCGCGATTCAAGCGAGTCAGCACCTGCATGATTTCGTTGCTGGTCTTGCTGTCGAGGTTGCCGGTGGGTTCGTCGGCGAGCAAGACCTCGGGCTGGTTGACGAGCGCGCGTGCGATGGCAACGCGCTGTTGCTGACCACCCGAGAGCTGATTGGGCATCGCCCCTTCCCGGCCTGCCAACCCCACGATGCCGAGTGCCTGCTTGGCGCGCTCGGCTCGCTGGCGCGCCGGCACACCAGCGTAGATCAGGGGCAAGAGCGCGTTGTCGAGCGCGGAGGTGCGCGGCAGGAGGTTGAATCCTTGAAACACAAAGCCAAAGCGAATATTGCGCAGCTTGGCGAGGACGTCCGCTGGCAGCTCTTCCACGGCCAGTCCCTCGATGAAGTAGTGGCCGGAGCTCGGGACGTCGAGGCAACCGAGCACGTTCATGCAGGTCGACTTGCCTGAGCCGGACGAGCCCATGATCACCACGAACTCACCCTTGCGGATCTGCAGATCGATCCCGCAGAGCGCTGTGACCAGCGCCTCGCCCTCGCCGTAGA
>JADGRG010000431.1 GCA_017881145.1 Sandaracinaceae bacterium
GAATGCAGCCGTGGTGGCCTGGGCCGCGCCGATCGCGCCGTAGCGCGGCACGAGCCAAATGTTGAACCCGATGTTCGTGACCGCAGCCGCCGCCGTCAGCCAGCTGAGAACGCCGGTGCGGCCGGTGAAGAACATGTAGCCCACCACCATCTTGTACATGCCGTTGAACGCGTAGCCCATCGCGACCCAGGTGACGTGTATGTATGCGCCCTGGAAGCGCTTCGACACCAGGATCGAAAGAATCTGCGGCGCCGCGAAGCCCAACACGAGCGCCGCGACGGTGATCAGCGCGAAGTAGAGATAGGTGACCGCGATCACGCGCTGCTTGTCGCCCTGCGTGCCGTTCTTGAGCAGATCGAAGAACCAAGGTTGCCAGGCGCGATTGAACGAGTCTTCCAAGAGGCCGATCACCGCGCCCAGTTGGTAGCCGATGGAGTAGATACCCGTCTGCGCCAAGCCCGCGTAGCGCGCGACGAAGAAGCGGTCGATCACGGAGATGATCACGCCCGAGAGCGTGTGCAATATGAGCGGGCTGCCGTAGGCCAGCGCGTTGCGCACGTAGTCGCGATTCCAGCGCATGCGCACCCAGCCGCCAGCGTAGAGACCGTAGAGCGAAAGCAAGGCGAAGCCCGTGGAGCCGAGCACTTGGGCCCAGATGCTGCCGCGCCAGTCGAGGCCGAGACCGACCACGAACCACAGCGTCAACAGGAGGATGAGCATGCTGCGCCCGACCTGCTGGAGTCCGTACGCGAGGGGGCGGCCCTCGACCTGCAGCAAGCTGAGTTGCGAGAGATTGATGATCTGCGTGGAGGTCAACGCCAGCACGGCCCACAGCCACGGCCGCGGAAACTCGCTGAGCGAGGCGATGAGACCACCGAACACCAACAGCACCAGCGCGCCCAGCACCGTGGTCGACGCGATGATCAGGAGGCAGTTCCAGACGTACGCGGGGAAGTCCAGCTCCCCACGGTCGTAGTACTTGCGACTGAGCACGCCGTGCACGTTCACGCCGATGAAGGGCGTGAAGAACGAGCTGAGCACGCCGAAGAGCGCAGTGGTTCCGTAGTCTGCCGGCGAGAGGTAGCGCGTGAGCACCGGCGCAAGCAGCACTGGCAGCACCTGTCGCACGATGTTGGCGAGGCCGTAGGTGCCGGCCGAGCGCAGAAGCGAAGACTTGAGGAGCTTGTCGAGCATCGAGGCTTCGGGAGCGCGCCGACTGTAGCAGGGCCCGGCCGCGTGTTCCCACGGACCCGATTCCTGGTACAGTCCGCGACCGTTCCTGGTCGAGCAAGAAAGCGGTCCAGACTCACGCCATGCCAGGTTTCCTCCAGAACAGGTGCAGCGACGTACTGTCGAGTCACGAGGCTGAACAGCGGCGCACAACCTACCGCGCGTTGTGCGAGGCTGAACACTCGATCCCGCTCTTCTCACGGGCCTTCTGGTTGGATGCCGTATGCGGGGAACAAGGCTGGGACGTGGCGATTGCCATGCATGGTGAGCGCATCGACGCGACCTTGCCCTACTACGCACAGCCGCTCGATCATGTCTGCGTCATCCGCATGCCGTCGCTCACGCAGACGGCTGGCCCGTGGCTTCGGCCTTCGAGCGCCCGACTCGCCAAGCGGCTGGCTCAGGAAAAAGAGCTCATGACCGAGCTGATGGATCGGCTCGAGAGCCAGTGCAAGTTCGGCCGCTTCACGCAGAATTTCCATCACAGCATCACCAACTGGTTACCCTTCTACTGGCGCGGCTACACGCAGACTACCCGCTACACCTACGTGCTCGACGATCTGTCGAACCTCGATGCCGTCTGGGAAAATCTGCAGGCCAACATTCGCACCCACATCCGCAAGGCAGAGGGGCGCAACGGCCTGCACGTGCGTGTGTCCGAGGATCTCGGGGACCTGCACCGCGTGAACAAGCTGACCTTCGAGCGGCAAGGCCTTGCCGTCCCATACACGGAGACCTTCGTGGAGCGGCTCGACCAAGCCTGTCGCAAGCGCCAGTGCCGACGCATTCTCGTGGCGACCGACGCGGCGGGGAAGGATCACGCAGCGGACTACCTCGTGTGGGATGACAGCACTGTGTACCGGCTCACCTCCGGCGCTGACCCCGATCTGCGCAACAGCGGTGCGCAAGCTTTGTTGAGCTGGGAGGCCATCCGCTTTGCCGCCAGCCTCGGCAAGAGCTTCGACTTCGACGGCTCCATGCTCGAATCCGTGGAGATCTTCGTGCGCAGCTTTGGTACGCGACAAGTGCCGTTCTTCAACATCTCGAAGACGAGTTCGTTGCTTTTGGAGACTCGCGCGTCCGTCGGGCGTGTCGTGGACCTGGCGAAGCGGCGCGTGCCGCGGCGACGCGCACGCGAGTGACCGCTCCAGCATCCATCGAGCATTCATGAGCAACCAGCGCGCCCGTGTCGAGCAGCTCTACGATTCGCTCAGCGAAGACTACCGAAAGTGGTCTCCATCCGCCCACTTCAGCGACGCGCATGCGCAAACGGTCAGCCTGTTCTTGCGAACGCTTCCAGCCAACGCGCCCGCGCGCATCGCAGAGCTCGGCTGCGGCCACGGCACCTGGCTCAAGCTCACCATCGATGAGCTACGCGCCGCGGGCCGTCAATGTACGGCCCTGGGCCTCGACGTGTCTGCCGAGCGCATCCGCCTCGCACGCGACTACTTGAAAGACTACCCGGAAGCCCGCGTCGAGAAGGCGGATCTGTTGCGCTTCGAGCCGTCCGGGGAGTTCGAGCTCGTGTACGTGTTCGAAGTGTTCCAGTACTTCACTCACGCCGAGCAGCTGCTGATCTTGCGCACCTGGCTCGCGCGCCTCGTGCCTGGCGGCGCAATCGTGGTGGTGGACAAAGATCGTTGGTCGCGTCACTCGCTGCTGTGCGAGGCGCAGAAGCGGCTCGGACGGCTCGACATCCTGATGGGACGATTCCGTCGCTTCTCGGCGCGCTTCAAGGAAGTGTACCAGACGATTACCTACCCAGACTTCCGTCGGCTTGCGCGCGACCTGCGACGGAGCGACGGGATCTCGGTGCAAGTGCAACGACACCACGAGTTCACTTCGCTCACGGTGCGACGCTCTGCGCCCCGCTGAGAGCGTCGCGCACCAGCTTGCGCATCACCTCTCCCTCGCGCTCGGGTCGCAGCTCCGGGCAGGCGGCGATGCTGTGCCTCTTCATCTCGTCGATCTCCGCCGAGCTCAGCGCGTTGAGTCGCTGGGCGGCGTCTTTCGGATCGAAGCTCTGCACCACCACGCCGCATGCGTATTGCTCTGCAATGCGTGCCATCTCTGGCGACGGGCCCACGCACACCGCCAGCCCGGCGAACAAGAACTCGAAGAACTTGTTCGGCAACGCGGCGTGGTAGCTGAAGGTCACCGGTGGCAAGAGGAAGAGGCCGATGTCGTAGCGGGAAATCGTGCTCACGATCTGTTCTGGCGCCACGACCGGCTCGAAGAACACCCGGCCCGGTGCGATGCGCTCGGCCAGTTGACGCAATTCCGGTAGGTAGCCCTCCTGATCGACCAGCATGAAATGCAGAGAGTAGCGTGAGTCGCACAGCGCGACCGTCTTCACCATGAGATGCAGTTGTCGCGCGCGGCTGGCCACCCCATGGTGGATCAAACGGACCTTGTTTGGCTCAGTCGCGCGGAAGCCCGCCGGCTCGCTCGTAGATGGGATATTTCGCACCACGCCGCAGCGGATGCCGTACTCGCTCTGGTACCGGTCGGCGATGGTCTGGCAGACCGTGACGCAGCCCGCGAGTAAGGGCGCCGCGCGCCGCAATTCATGGTCGATGAGCGGACGAAACAGCTGCCGGCGCACCGGATCGTGGTCCCAGGTTGCCGGCGAGTACTCGTGCATGTCGGCCACGACGCGGCCTCCATAACGCTGTGTTGCGGCCAGCGCGACCGGCAACGCTTTCCATTCGTTGGCGACGACGACATCGGGACGCAACGAGACGAGCGCAGCTTTAGCCTCGCGGTGATCGACGTTCGCCAGGTTCCAGGCCCAGTAGCCCGCGTCGGGCAGCACGCGTCCGACCAGTGTCGAGCCGAGCACAGCCACGCTGCGCAATCTGGACGGCGTCGGTGTGGCGACCGGCAGCATGCGCACGTTTGGCAGCGTCGCTGCCGCGCCCAGGCTGCCGTAGCCGATGACGACCACGTCCTGATCGCCCTGCGCCAGCGCAACGATCTGCCGCTGCAAGCGCGAGTCGCGCGCGATGGGTGAGAACGACAAGACAGAGATGCACGGGCGGCGGGTCGACACGGCGGGGTACGGTAGTGCACGGGACTGGTCGCAGGCAACCGGTCGCGACGCAGCAGCCCAGCATAGCGCTCAGGCCTTCAACAGCACGTGGTACAGCGCCTGGTCGGCGCCCCGTTCCAACGGTCTGTTGTGCCGTAGACAGGCAAATGTCCGCGGGTACTATCAACGCGGATCAAGTTCAGGGAGTGTCGACCCGTCGTGCCGCGGTCTGTATGCTCTTGAGAAATTCGACGGCGCTACTCCCTTGTGGCCCACCACCTCACGCAGGCCCCTGCTGCACTAGTAGATGCAATGAAGCTTCGATTCGTTCTCGACACAGTCATGCGGTATGCGCGACTGACCCTCTCCCAGAACTACGGGGAGCAAGTTGCGCGCGCCTACTGGCAAGACACTCAGTCGACGCACGGCTCCATGGAGGAATCAACGTTCGACGACCTCTACTCGAAGCTTACCGAGTTGATCGGCCCGGTGCAGGGGCTCTCGTTGCTCGACTATGGCGCAGGCGGTGGGCAGTTGGC
>JADGRG010000432.1 GCA_017881145.1 Sandaracinaceae bacterium
AGCCAGTGCAGCACACAGAGACTCGCTCCCACATCCACATGCCCGCGCGAACCCTTTTTCTCCGCGCCTGGCTCTATCCCCAAGAGAGGCTTCGAGATCATGGACATCCAATTATCGTTCCCAGGCGGCAAACGGGTCGATGCTCAGGTCGGAAAGTTCACGGTGCAGAGCGACCAGCCAGCCGAGCTCGGTGGAGCTGATTCGGCCATCACTCCCTACGATATGTTCCTGGCGTCGATCGCCACTTGCGCGGGCATCTTTGCCCTTGGCTTCTGCCAGGCTCGCAATCTCTCGACCGAAGGCCTGGCCATCGTGCAGCACCACGAGCTCAACGCGACCACGCACTTGGTCGAGCGGATCCGCATCGAAGTGAAGCTGCCGGCAGATTTTCCGGAACGCTACCGCGCCGCGATCCTGCGCGCCGTGGAGGGCTGCAAGGTCAAGAAGACCATCGCTGCGCCACCGACGTTCGAGGTGGCGTTGGCTGGCGAAGCGGCCAAGTAACGCGCAACGCGGCCATCGCAGGCGAAGACGGTTGTCTGCAACGCACGCTGAGCAGCGTCGGTCTGCGCGCATGTCCCACGTGCACGCCTGTGCAGAGACTAGGTGCGCCTGCCTACCGAGACGGACGGGTGTAGGATCGAGGTGTTGAGGTCGAGCGGGGTGAGTGCATGGACACTCACTTTTCGGGCTCGGCCTGGCGGCACCTACCATGGCAACCCCGCGCATCAGCATTCGGATCACCGACGACGGCATGGCCGCCATCGCTAGCATCTCGGCGGGAGAAGCTGCCGGCGCACCCGAGCTAGACGCAGCACTCGATGCCATCGGCGTCTGCTTCGGCCTGGACACGGAGATGCAACGCACCGTTAGCGCGGCGCTCGAAGATCCGCTCTTCTGCGACCAGCACGTGGAGCTGGCCTTCGGTCAGCCAGCGCACGAAGGCAAGCACGCCTCCTTCGAGCCGGCGTTCCACGTGGGCCTCCAAGCTGGAATGCTGCGCGCCGACGGAAGCATGGACTTCCACGATCGCGAGCTACTCAAGCCAGTGGCCGCGGGTGAGTTGGTGGGGCGTGTGCATGCCGCCGTCAGCGGCACACGTGGACGTCGTGTCGATGGCGAAGAGTTGCCAGCCGCCGCGGTGCGTGAGCTCGAGCTGCGGTTGGGACCAGGCGTTTCGACCGACGCCGAAGGGCGTGTGCGCGCCGCGCGCTCGGGCGTCGTGGCCTACACCCAGAACAAATCGCTCGACGTGGTCGATCATCTGGTGCACGCGGGGGATGTCGATCTGCGCTCCGGCCACCTGGAGATGGATGGCACGCTCGCAGTGCAGGGCGACGTGCAACGTCTCTTCAGCGTGCGCGCCACCGGCGATGTCGATGTCGGCGGTAGCATCCAGGGCGGCAGCGCGTATGCCGGTGGCAACGCACGCATCAAGGGTGGCGTGTTTGGCGGAGACCCAGGCATGATCTGCGTGGAGGGCAGCTTCTCGGCACGCCACGCAGAACGCGCGCGGATCACTTGCGGCGGCCTTTTGCTGCTGGAGAACGCGGTCAACTGCGAGCTGCGCGCCGAGGACATCAAGGTTACGCGGGCGCTGCGCGGCGGCAGCGCCGTGGCGGAACGTTCGGTGGTAACGCAGGAGGCCGGCTCACCGCATGGCAGCACCAACACCGTGCTCTCGGCGGCGGTGCCCTTGGAACGGCCGGTGCTCGATGTGCAGCGTGGGATAGGAGCGGCCAAAGCACAGCGCCTATCCCCGCAGCGCAGCGGCGGTGGCCTGCGCTCCGACGGCGAGCGCAACAAGGGTGGCAAGGCAGCCCGTGTCGGCATGGGCGTGCAGCGCAGCGAGCTCGAACGCAAGGTGCAGCGCGCCGAGCGACGCGAGCTCTTGCTGGGCACTGCGCACGTAATGGTTAGCGGCGTGTGTCACGCCGGTGTGGTGGTGGAGATCGGTGATGCGCGGCTCGTGCTCGACCAAGAGCTAAAGGGCGTGCGCTTTTCGTTCGACCGGGAAACCAAAAAGCTGCGTATGGAAAGGCCATCAGAATGAACATCAAGGCTCTCAAGGCGGCTCAATTGATGACCACCGAGCTTGCCACCATCGATGGCACCGCGACCTTGCGAGAGGCGGCGGCGTTGATGACGAAGCGACATGTCCACTGCTTGCTCGTGCCGCCCAGCGACCCCGAGCGCTGCGTCGGTGTGGTCACCATCAAGGACATCGTGCAGGTGCTTTGCGAAGGCGAGTCGGTGTTGCTCGACCAGCTCCGGGTGTCCGATGCCGTGACCTCGCCTGCGCTTTCCGTGCAGAAGGATTTCCTGATCGGCGATTGCATCCGCGTGATGCGGATGTCGGGCGTACGCAGTGTCCCGGTGCTGGATGGCGTGCGCCCGGTTGGCATCCTGAGCTTCACGGACGTGGTCCGCGCTGTCGCCCAGGCGACAGACGCGCCGCCGCAGCCGTGAGCGGCGCTGCGTCTTCGCATCGCCGATTCTCTGCAATAACGCTGGCGTGCAGGTGGCCGGGCCTACCTGGCAGCTCAGCGAGGAGCAGTGGCAGTGGGTGCTCGGCGTGAATCTCTGGGGTGTGATCCACATTGCCTTGCGTCCCTCTCTTCAGTGACCGAGCGTGCGCTTGGCGTGATCTTCCAGCTGGCGAACGGCGGCGGCGAACGCGTCTCGGATCGCCACATACACGTCGGAGTGAGCAGGATTCTTGCTGCCCTCACGATTGACGATGAGCTCTTCGCCGGGGATGCGAAGATCGATGCGAACGTCGTAAGCGTTGCCGTGCAGCTGATGGTGATGCGGGGCCTCCACGATGACGCGACAGCTCGTGATCCGCTCAGCGAAGCGCTCTAGCTTCACGGCCTTCTCGCGAATACGGGCCTCGACAGCGTCCGAGCGCTCCATGTTCTTGAAGGTAACCTCAAGGGGAATCTGCATAAGTGTCTCCTCTGCGTTAGCTACGTAGTCACGGCTTGCGACTTACGCAAGCCACTCATCTCTTGCCGAGCGCGCAGACCTACGTCTGCAGGCGTCAGCTTTGTCGGGTGGCGGGGGGCAGCCTTCTCTCACCGCACCACGGCGAAGTCCAGATCGCGCACCTTGTCTTCTAGCTCGATCTTGCGCTCCAGGCGCTGGCTGTTCAGCTCGACGAGCTTGCGGCCCACTTCGTCGGCCTGCTTGGTGAGCTGCTCCAGGCGCTGACTCAGGCGCTTGCGCAACGCCACGGCGCGCGGGTCCTTTTGGATGGCCAGGAGATTCTGACGCTCCTCGTTGGTGCGCTGATCGAGCTCACTCTGCTGGGCCGACAAGCCCTGCAGCTGCGTGTCGACACGCCCGATCTCCTGGCGCGCCTGCACGATGGGTTCGAGCAGCGCGCGAGCTTTCGCATCCAGCGACGGCGTCAGCAAGACTTGCTTGAGCAGCTCGGGCGCTCGCTCATCCCAGATCGTCAGCGAAGTCTTGGTCGGCGTCTGCTCCACGACCTTGAGCGTGCCGCTTTTCTCCTGTGGCTTGACCACCACCGGTAGGTAGTAGCCGTCCGCCAGGAGCTCCGTGTCCTTGGGCGGATCGATCAGCGTGTAGGCATCGCCGGCGCGCGGCTGCCGCACGATCACGCGCAGACCTTCTGCGCTCTGTGGACCTTGCACGTTCCAGGTGGTCGTCACGCGTTGGAACGACTGCACTTCCATCACGCCGCGCACGATGCGCGTCAGCGTCTGCGTGTCGCCGGAGCTCTCCACCGAGGAGCGCACCAAGATCGAAGGCTCGGCCGCGAAGGGAATGGTCGCCATGTCGTGGCTGGCGATGGCTTCGGACAAACCCTCACCGACGAAGCTGCCACCCGCATAGATGCTGATCGGCCCTGGCTCGAGCACGAAGCTCGTGTCGTTCTTGAAGCGCACCACCCGGTACGGGTTCTGCTCGTAGCCGACCCCCGAGCCACCCTGCGTGAAAAGAAAGGTTTGCTCGCCGGGCACCATCTCGTTGATCAACGCCACCATGCTCGCGCTGCCATCGGGAAGCGTGACGCGGTCGGTGAGGTCGAAGCGGGTGAGCCCCGCGATCTGCTTGGCCTGGGCTTTGGGCGCCATGCTGCGCGCCAGCGCGGCCATGTCGACCGCAGCCATCAGCGGCGCAGGTGCGGCGGCCTTTGAGCGCGCGAGCGCGGGCGGCTGGTTCGATGGTCGCGCCTCTCGCTTCTCCATCTTGGCGGATGGCCCTGCGGCGTTACCTTTGGGGCTTTCGTAGTCCGCGAGGCCGCCAAGCGCATCGCCCTCGGCGGACTGCTCCGCTTTCTCTTCGGCCGCTGGCGCAGGCGCGCCCGGCGTGCCGTAGCTGGTCTCACCGAACGCCATCTGTGCCTGCTTGTGCACGCCGCTCTGCGTCAGGTCGGGGCGCTCGACGTTCTCCGGTGTGTGTAGGTCGTAGCGGAACGAGAGCGGCGCACCCGAGGTCAGCCCGAGCGAGACCTTGTCCCAGTTCTCGCCACTCACGTTCGAGACCACGGCCCAGGCTTGCAGCAGCGCTTTGCCGGAAGCGTCGGGCGCGAGCACCACGCGGTACGTGGGCTTCCAGAGCGGCGCTGCAGCCACGTAGCTGACGGCGAGATCGTGCTTGCCCGCATCCGAGAGCCTCACCACCACATCGACCTGTTGGAACATGCCCTCGCCCGAGGTCGCGTCCAGGTGGCGGTCGAGCTGCATGACGAGATCACCCTGGTCGAGCGTGATGGTCTTGATCTCGGAGACCAACGCAATTTCGAGCGCCGCGCCATCCAGGAGCGTGAGCTTGTGATCTTCGTATTCGGGCTGCGGCATCCGGCCGGGAGACATCGGCCGTGGCTCTGCCAGCATGCGCTCGACCATCACGATCCGGCCCTGCAGGTGGCGCGACTTGGTGTCGACGCTGATGTGCACGCCGCGCAGACCGTCGAGCACTTCCGAAAGACGTCCGCGACCCGGCATGAGCATGGAGAGCGCCGCGTCTTGCCAGGCCTGCGGGTCGAGCGGGATCGACACGCTCAGTGCTTTGCCGGAGCCTCGATCGACGACCGTCAGGCTCTTGAGCACATCGTTGACTTGGTCCTTGCGCACCCGGAGCGTGAGCCGCTCGCCACTCACCACACCCTGGCGCTCGAAGTAACCGACGCCGTTGCGATAGAGCACCACCCGCGAAAGCGGCAGCGGGCTCTGGGTCGTCGCGTAGGGCTTCTGGCTGTGACCGCAGCCGAGGGCGGCACAGAGCAGGAGTAGTGTCGACCACGATGAAAGTGGCTGTCTCATGGCGTCTCCAAAGGAAATGGCGGCGCCAGCATACACGCGGCAGCCGCGTTCAGAAACGCAAGCCGCCGTTCAGGTAGAGCACGAACGCTGACGAGCCGTCTCCGGCGACCTTCTGCAGGCGCGCGTCGCCGCCGATGAAGATGCCGCCGTCCATGGCGTAGAGAACGCTGACGCCGGGCGCGAAGAAGAAGTCTTTGCGGGTGCGCTGCCCGTTCACGCGCGGATCGGGATCTTGTCGGCCAAAGCCAAGCCCGAGCCAAATCGAGGGCCGCAGGATGATCTTGTTGATCCACACGTCGTAGCCAGCTTCGACGTGGGCGAACATGTAGTTCGCGGAGGCCTTGGCGGAAGGCAGCCCAATGCCTTGGGGACGCGTGTCACTGGAGCCCAGGAAATACTCGAAGCCGACGCCGGTGTAGAGGTGGAAGTCGAACTCGTAGCCCGCGCGTAGGCCGAAGCCGAGTTGATAAGGGTCGGTGCCGAACGACTTGTCAGTCTGGAAGCCCCAGCCGAGCAAGAGACCGGCGTCGAAGTGGCGGCCGTCGCCGACCTTCTTCTCGGGGATCGTGGCCACGACCTTCGGCGCCTTCTCTTCCTCGGCAGGCGGCCGCTCCCACGCATCAGGCTCCGCCACGGCTTCTTCAGCTGGCTTCTTTTCCTCGGCCGTGCTCTCGCTCGCCGAAGCCGTCTTGGACTTCTTCGTGGGCTCCGCAGCCTGGTTCATCAGGTCGTCGGTGCTCTTGGGCTCCGCGCTCTCGGCTTTACCCTTCTTGCCCTTGCCGGACGCATGAGCAGGAGCGCTGGTGGCGAAGACCAACCCGATGACGCCGAGACAGAGCAGAGCATGGCGAGCGTTCATTGCAGATCTCCCAGTCGACGTGAGAGCCCGTGTGTACTTCATGCGCAACCCGAAGGGAAGAGCGACCGCTCACGCCCCTTCGCAGGCCGCGCGTTCGCCACGACCCGCGCGTAGCAGGCCGCTTCAGCCCAGGCGCTTTTCGACGGCCCGCAGCACCGCCTCGCCCATCTCGCGCGTGCCCACGACCTTCTCGCCGCGCCCGGCGATGTCGCCGGTGCGCACGCCAGCATCGAGCACGTCCTCGACTGCAGCATTGAGCGCCGCTGCCAGCTGCGGCTGCTTGGCCGTGTGTTCGAGCAGCATCGCGACAGTCATGATGGCAGCCAAGGGGTTGGCCTTGCCCTGGCCGGCAATATCCGGTGCCGAGCCGTGGATGGGCTCGTAGAGGGCAAACTTGTCGCCGAGCGCGGCCGAGGGCAGAAGCCCGATGGAGCCGGTGGCTGCGGCCGAGAGGTCGGAGAGGATGTCGCCGAACATGTTCTCCATGACCAGCACATCGAAGTCGGTGGGGCGCAGGATGATCTGCATCGCAGCGTTGTCGACGTAGAGGTGCGAGAGCGAAACGTCGGGGTATTCTTTGCCGAGCGTGGTCATGACGTCGCGCCACAGACCCATCACCTCGAGCACGTTGGCCTTGTCGACGCTGCAGAGCTTCTTCTTGCGACGGCGTGCGGTCTCGAAGCCCATCCGGCCGATGCGCACGATCTCGCTTTCGTTGTAGGTCATGGTGTTCAGGCCCACGCGCTTGCCAGGCTCACCCTGTACATAGCGCGGCTTGCCGAAGTAGAGCCCGCCCACCAGCTCGCGCACCACGATGAAGTCGAAACCCGCCGCACGCTCGGCCTTCAGCGGGCTGGCGTCGGCCAGCGCTTTGAAGAGCTTGGCCGGACGCAGGTTCGCGTAGACTTCCATATGCTCGCGCAGCCCGAGCAGCCCCTTCTCGGGGCGCTTGTCGGTGGGCAGGTTGTCCCACTTGGGACCGCCGCAGGCGCCGAGCAGCACCGCATCGGCCTCGCGCGAGCGATCCAGGACCGCCTGCGTGATGGGCGTGCCGTGCTTGTCGATGGATACGCCGCCGAAGAGGTCGTGCTCGAGCGTGAGTGCGATGCCGGAGCGGTTGCAGAGCAGCTCCAGAACCTTCAGAGCCTCCGCGGTGACCTCGGGGCCGATTCCATCACCCGCCAGCACCAAGACATCGAGCTTCGCCATGCTTCGTCTCCATCGCTGCGCGCGAGAAAGCGCGGATGGGCTGATTTAGTGCAGAAACGCCCGGCGGTAAAGTTCAGCGTTGGGGCGCGGTCCAAGTAGCCCGGCACCCCGAGGTGCCCTATCCTGCCGCGCATGACGCTCGATCCTCAGACAACTCCAGCTCTCGCCGAACGCCTGGCGCGCGTGCAGAGCAAGCTCACCACTGTGCTGACCCACTACGGGCGCAAGAGCGGCAAGCCTTATCGTGTGACCATCTGGTTCATGGCGAATGGCGACCACGCCTACCTGAGCACCATGAACATGAAGCGGCAGTGGGTTGCCAACGTGTTGGCGAACCACAAGGTGTCGCTGCGCATCCGCGATGAGCTCTTCGAGGGCGAGCTCACGCAGGTGACTGACCCGCAAGAGATGCGGCGCGTGGTCAAGCTGATGAAGCGCAAGTATCCGATCACGCTGCCCTACCTCTGGCTGAAGAAGCAACCCGCCGGAGCGTTCCGAGTGCAGCTCAGCGCGCCGTAGATGCGACAAGCACGCCTTTCGCAGCTGCTTGGGCTCTGGTCTGCCATCGCGGTTGCGTGCGTGCTCTGTGTTGCGTCGTTTGCGCAGGCCCGGCGCATGCGACCGCTCTTCGAGCCGACCGATCTCGACAAAGAGAAACGCGAGGTCGACTTCCTGATCGTCGAAGGTTGCAAGCCGTGGCTCATGGTCGAAGCGAAGCTCTCGGACAACACGGTGTCGCCCGCGCTGCGCTACTTCCACGAGCGCTTCAAACCCTCGCAGGGCAGCGTGCAGCTCGTCCGCAATCTAGAGCATGCACGCACGGGCGCGCGCGCAGACGTGCGGGTGCTACCGGCGAGTTGGGTGCTGTCGAAGATGTGAGAGCGCAGCGTCTTCA
>JADGRG010000433.1 GCA_017881145.1 Sandaracinaceae bacterium
ACTGGACCACCACTGAAGAGACTTGGCCGGATAGTCCCGACCCGCACAAAACTCACGAGCGCTCAAACCGCTCGCCTGCCACGCAGCTACGCGCTGCGACCACTCCAATGCCTTCGCCATGCACACAAACATGCGCGCACGCCGCAGCGTCAGCTACACGGCGGCGTGAAGCGGACACCACATGCTCCGCAAAGGCCAAGCTGCGTCCGCAGCAGGCGAGCTTCCGGTTTCAGCCGCCGAGGCCTTCTACCAGCTGGCCGCATAGGCACTCGACCCTGGTCGCCAAGGCCGAATCTTACCTTTCGCTCGTCAACGCAACGGAACCGGCGGTCGTTGCGCTGCGCGAGCTGATCGCCCAAGCGCGCGTGCACCGCGGCCTGGCCTATTGAACCCGTGAAAGAGCACGCGACCACGCGACAACCACGCGTCCTGGCTGATATAGGCGTTTGGGAATGCTGTCCACGATACGAAGGCTATTGCGCCGCGAGCCCGCAGCTCTCAGCTATGACGAACAGACCTCCGCCGTCATGGCGCGGATGCTCAAGCCCGACAGCGTGACCGTCGACGTCGGCGCGCACGTCGGCTCGGTGCTGATCGAGATGGTGCGCTACGCGCCGCAGGGCAGGCACTTCGCTTTCGAGCCCATCCCTGGCTGCTTCGTGAAGCTGAAGAAACGCTTTGGGCGCAGCAAGGGCGTGGAGTTGTTCGAGTACGCGCTCGCCGCGGAGGCTGGAACAGCCACGTTTCAACACGTGGTCTCGAGGCCGACCTACAGCGGTCTGCGCCAGCGCCGCTACGATCGACCCAATGAGAAGGTCGTGCCGATCGAGGTGCAGTGCGCGCGGCTCGATGACGTGATCCCGGCTTCGGTCAAAGTCGGCTTCGTCAAAGTGGACGTCGAAGGCGGCGAGTACGGCGTGTTCCGTGGCGGCGTCGAGACTTTGCGCCGCTCTCGTCCCGTGGTGGTGTTCGAGCACGGCGTCGGCGGCGCCGATCACTACGGCACCGAGCCGGAGCAAGTGTTCGACTTGTTGCAGGACGAATGCGGGCTGTCGTTGTCGCTGATGCTGCGCTATCTGGCCGGCGAGCCACCGCTCGATCGAGCTGGTTTCGCCGAAGAATTTGGCAGCGGCCGCAACTACTACTTCATCGCGTATCCGAGCCGAGCTCGCACGGCGATGCGCGCGCCTCACCCATGAACGAAACCACAAGTAAAACTCTGGTCTGCGAGCTGTGTGAAGCAGGCTGCGGTCTGCAAGTGGAGCTCTCGCAAGGTGCCGTGACGGCCGTGCGCGGCAACGAACGGGACGTGACGTCCAAGGGTTTCGTGTGTCCGAAGGGGCTTGCGTCGCTCGCGCTCGACCAAGATCCGGATCGCTTGCGTACGCCCGTGCAACGTTGCGCGGACGGCAGCTTCACACCGATTTCATGGGAGCAGGCGTTCGACACAGTCGCGCAGCGTTTGACTGCGATCCAAAAGGCGCACGGTCGCGACGCCGTCGCCGTGTACATGGGCACGCCGATCGTGCACAAGCACGGCGCTCTACTGATGCGTGCGGCGCTGCTCAGCGCGCTCGGTACGCGCAACGCCACGAGCGCCGGCTCGCAAGATAGCAGTCCACGCTTCGCCGCTTCGTACTTCCTGTACGGCAGTGCGTTCGCGATCCCCGTTCCCGATATCGACCGAACCCAGTTCTTCTTGTGCATCGGTGCCAACCCGTTGGTGTCGAACGGGAGCTTCCTGACGGCGCCCAACATGCGCGGGCGCTTGCGTGCGCTACAAGCGCGCGGCGGCCGGATCGTGGTCGTGGATCCTCGCCGCACCGAGACCGCACAGGCCGCCGACGAGCACGTGGCGATCACGCCGGGCAGCGATGCGGCTTTCGTGCTTGCCATGACGCAGGTGCTGCTCGCCGAACGACGCATCGACGAAGCCACGCTCGAACGCTGCACGCGTAACTGGTTGGCCATTCGCGCGCGCCTGCGCGACTACACGCCCGAGCGCGTGGCCGATTACACGGGCGTGCCTGCCGCGACGATTCGCCGACTCGCGCTGGAATTCGCCGATGCCCAAAGCAGCGCGGCGTACGCACGCCTGGGCGTGTGCAACCACGCGTTCGGCACCTTGGGGAGCTATGCGGTGGACTTGCTCAATCTCACGGCCGGTCGCTTGGGTCAGGTCGGTGGCTCGCTGTTCGCGACGCCGGCGATCGATCTGGGGCGCATGGCGCGTTTGATGGGCAGCGATGGCTACGCACGCTTTCGCTCGCGCGTGCGTGGTCTGCCTGAGATCGCCGGTGACCTGCCGGCAGCAACGCTGGCCGAAGAGATGGAGACGCCGGGCGACGGCCAAGTGCGCGCCTTCATCACGTACGCCGGCAACCCGGTGCTCAGCACGCCGAACGGACAGCGCTTGGCGCGTGCGCTCGGCAAGCTCGACTTCATGGTCTCGATCGACTTCTACGTGAACGAAACCACGCGCTTTGCGGACATCATCTTGCCGCCGTGCGGCCCGTTCGCCGAAGAGCACGTGGATCTCTTCTTCGCCAACGCAGCGGCGCACAACGCGATCCGCTGGACGGGTGCTGCCGCCCCGCGCGGCGAAGATGAGCGCTGCGACTGGGAGATCATGCTCGAGCTCGCGTACCGCCTCGGTGGTGGTCCGAGCGGCCTGCGTCCGCTCGACTTGTTGCTGCGCGCGGCACGTCGCTTCGGTTACAGATACTCGTTGCAGCAGACAGTGGACCTGGCTTTGTGGTTCGGGCCGTACCGTTTGCGCGGGGCGGCGGTGCGAGCGGCACCGGATGGCATCGATCTCGGTCCCCTGCAAGCTGGTTTCGAGCGCCGCGTGTTCCACCCGGACGGTCGCATCGAGCTGGGTACGCCGGCGATCTTGTCCGCCTTCGCTCAGCAGGCGCAGGCGCTCGCGCACCCGCGTCCTGTCGATGAGCTACTGCTGATCGGCAGACGCGACCTCCGCTCGAACAACTCCTGGATGCACAACCTGCCGAAGCTGGTCAGCGGTCGAGCGCGCTGCGTGCTGCTGGTGCATCCCGACGACGCGCGGCGCGCGGGCGTACGCGACGGCGAGCAGGCGTGGCTAGAGAGCAAGGTGCACTGCGCCCAGGTGCCGGTGCAGCTCAGCGACGAGATGCGTCCTGGCGTCGTGAGCTTGCCGCACGGCTTCGGGCACGCAGGCATCGCGCGTTTTCAGCGCGTCGCAGGCGAGCACGCGGGCGTATCCGCGAACGACTGGACCGACGATCAAGAGGTCGAGGCGATCGTGGGCCAGTCGATCCTCAACGGCGTGAAGGTGCGGTTGCGCGCCGTGGTTCCGACCGCTGCGCGCGACGCCAGCAGTTGACAGCTGCAACGGGGCGTGTTTCTCAGTCGGCGCGTTGTGGCACCACGCGGGCCACGTAGGCGCGCGTCTCAGCCGGCAAGCCCGTGAGCGGGCCGCCCCGCGGCACTCGCCCAGCGCCCGCGTTGTGGGCTGCGGCCACGCGCTGGCTATCGCCGTGGTAGCGCTGCCACAGCTCGTGCAAGTAGCAGCTCGCGCCGTCGGCGTTGTCGGCCGGATCGAAGGGATCGACCACCGCGTAGTGTGCCAATACTCAGCCCAGCCAAATTTCGCCCAGATTCGAACTCGTCCAAAGCGCTCCACCTGCGGCCCGCCCGCGGTGTCGGCTCCCCGACAGTCTCCGTTGTGGGATGCTGCTGCCTCGGCAGTCCAGGTGTCCGGAGGTGCCGAGTGACTTTGCGCCGGGCTGGAAACACGGCGTCTTCTAGTCGGCCGAGCATTGGCACACTACGGCAGATTGGCTCCTTGCTTGCCTCATCCGAGGTCATCGGGTACATTTTATGTCGCATAAACGTCGTTTGACATGGATAACACGACACATGCTCTTCGTACAAGTGTCCGGGAGGCTCTTGCGGTCTTGGCTCGCCGCGCCCGCGGCGGGCTGATTTCCGCCGCCGATGCGGCCCAGGCGCTCGGCGTCGGTAGCCGGGCGGCCGTCGCTCGCCTCAACCGACTCGCTGCAGCCGGTTGGCTCGCGCGCGTGCAACGCGGCGTCTACCTCATCGTGCCGCTCGACGCTTCGGACCCGGCTGCGACCACGGTCGAGGATCCTTGGGTGCTCGCGAACGCGGTGCTCGCGCCTTGCTACATCGGTGGGTGGAGCGCAGCCGAGCATTGGCAACTAACGGAGCAACTCTTCCGCTCTACCTTCGTCGTCACGGCAGCAGGCGCGCGCACGCGGGCGAAGACGCTGCTCGGCGCAGAGCTCCATATCGTGCGCGTGCCTCGCGCTCGGCTCAGCGGGTCCACTACTGTGTGGCGTGGCCCGGTACGTGTCGCTGTTTCAGATCGCGAGCGCACCATCGCTGACGCCTTGATCGCGCCCGATTGGGTTGGCGGAAGTCGTCATTTGATCGAGATTCTCACGAACTACAAACAGAGCACTCACTTTAGCCCCACGAAGCTCCTTGCGCGCGTGGCTGAGCTTGGCAAGGGTTCGGCGTACAAGCGGTTAGGGTTTCTCGTGGAGCGCCTCTTCGGTGCTGACGACGTCATCGTGCCCGCGTGTTTGAAGGGCAAGAGCGCAGGCGTGATCAAGTTGGATCCGGCGATTGCATCACGCGGCAAGCTGGTGAAGCGCTGGGGCCTGTGGGTGAACATCGAGGTCAAGGGCGAGTGCGGCAGGCAGCGGTGACCGGGCGTCTGGCCGACCACCGGCGTTGTGCAGCGCTTCTCGACCGCAACGTGCGGGTTACTCCATCGAGCCGACTTGACTCGCAATGTCGATTAGGTAATATATTACCCATGCGCGTGGTCCTCACCGTCGATGCGCAGTCGGAATTCACGCGATTGCCGGCGACGATTCAGGCCCGCGTGGTCGGGGTGCTCGAACGGTTGGCGGCGTGGCCGAGTGTCTCGGGTGCCAAGCCGATGCGGGGCGATCTCAAGGGTCACTACCGCATTCGCACAGACGATTGGCGCGTGCTCTTTCGAGTTGAGGGCAACGTGATTGTCGTGCGGATTGCCCATCGCTCGACTGTGTACGAGGACTAGGAGACCCGCATGAACCAGCACAGCATCACTCTGACGATCGATGGCACCGAGTACGTCGCGGTGCCGGCGAGCGAGTACCGCCGTCTGTGTGGTGACTGCGCACCGTCTGCCCAGCAGGACGGCATCGCTTGGGCGCGTGCCGAGCTCGGTCGGACGTTGCGGGCCGCGCGCGAGCAAGCGGAGCTGACGCAGGCCGTTCTTGCCAAGAGGCTCAAGCGCAGCCAGACGCTGGTGGCGCGTGCCGAGCTCGGTGAGCTGCGCGTGAGCGAGCGCTACGTCAAAGCAGTGCTCAAGGCGTGCAAGCTTCCGGCAGACTGGCGACCCGGGCAGGATGCTTGAGGGCATCTACTTCCCGCCCGTCGCCGCGCCCTACATTCGCTTCATCGGCACGCACGCCATGTACAGCAAGATCAACGCTGCCACCGTGTGAGAGGGAAGGGTAGCTATGGACATCAAGCCGATCCGCACGCCTGAAGATCATGCTCACGCGCGGAAGGAAATCGACCGTCTGTGGAACACCGTGGCGAAGAACACGCCCGAAGGCGACTACTTCGAGATCCTGTCGGTGCTGGCGCATGCCTACGACAACGAGCACCACCCCATGGAGAAACCAGACCCAATCGCGGCGATCAAGTTTCGGATGGAGCAGCAGGGGCTTTCCAACAAAGACCTACAGCCCATCATCGGGACGCGGGGACGTGTGTCCGAGATTCTTTCCAAGCGCCGGTACCTGACGCTGGAGATGATGCGACGCCTCCATGCCAAGCTGGGCATCTCTATGGAGGCGCTAGCCCGAGGCTACAAGCTCAAGACTGTGTCCACGTCGAAGAAGAAACGCTCTGGGACGGTGACCGGCAAGCCGAAGCAGAGGGCGCAGAAGAAGGCCGCTTGATGGTTGGTGGCATGCGAATGATCTCACGTGCCTGAGCACACGCAGAACTCATGAAGCTCGAATCCACCCTGACCTGCCCGAAGTGTGGCTACCGCAAGCAGGAGCACATACCCGAGAACGCGTGCATCGTTTCGTACGATTGCGGCCAGTGCGGATTCACGCTTCGGCCTGTCGGATTCGATTGCTGCGTCTTTTGCGCATTCGGGTCGGTGGTCTGTCCGCCGGTTCAAGCCTACGGCAAGTGCTGTGATGGAGAGCCGTCTTGAGCCACGGTAGCCACCAGCATATCTCTGCGCATCGTGCTCCCGCTTTTCAACGTGCTTTGGTGAAGCGGAAGCTCTTCACGATGCGCTCGCAGGTATCGCGCTCGCTCGCGAGGCGCGTTTCATCCACGGCACAGCTGAGCACGTAGCTCGCGCCGCCGTCCGCTGTCACGACTTGCAGCACGCGCTGGTTGAGCAAGTCTGGATGGCTGCGCACCAGCCTCATGCCGGCTAAACCGGCGACCGAGGCGTCCTCCTGCGCCAGGCCCGTGCCAAAGCTTGGCGAGACGTAGAGGTTGAGCGGCATGAAGTAGTAAGTGAGTCCGGCTCCGATCCCGTACTCCGAGACCGACACGTTCCCGCTGCGGCCGTCCGCTGTGCGCACGCTTGCGCCTGAAAGAATGTTGCCGAACGAATCCACATGCAGTGCCAGGCTCTTGGCGAAGAAGCGGCCGACAGAGAACGAGCCGAAGAAGCCTGCGCCCGACCATGCGACGCCGGATTCACTGCTCGCCGTATAGCCTATGCCTGGCGCCGCGCGCAGAAAGTACCCGTCAGTGCGACCGTCGGCGCGGGCGGTCGGCGTGACCGAGGTGCCGGCCAGCAGCGCGAACCAGAACATCCCGAAGCGCAGCCACCAGGTACACGCAGCGCATCGCATGGCGAGGACTCTCTTCCAGTCGAGGACGGAGCGGCGTCAGCGCCGGGCGCAGGAGGGGCAGGCAGGATCGCGGCGCGTCTTGAAGGTGCGGAAGGACATGTCCGTGCCGTCCCATGCCAGCATCTTGCCTTCGAGATTCTTGCCGATGCCCGCCAGGTACTTGATGGCCTCCATGACTTGCAGCGTGCCGATCACGCCGGGAGTGGCGCCGATCACGGGGAAGACTTCCTTGGGTGGCGCTTCCGGCACGATGCAACGTAGGCACGCAGTGGCAGGCACGCGGATGAAGGTCAGGCGCCCCTCGATGCCCCAGATGCTGCCGTGGACCAATGGGATGCCTTTGCGGATCGCGCAGTCGTTGAGCACGAAGCGCGTCGGGTAGTTGTCCATGCAGTCGAGGATGATGCGTGCATCGCCCACCAACTCGTCCACGTTGTCAGCCTCGATGCGCGTGGTGATCGGCACGACCTCCACGTCGGGGTTGATGCGTGCCAGCGTCTGCTGCGCCGAGAGCGCCTTGTTCACGCCCACGCGGGTGTGGTCGTGCAGGATCTGCCGATTCAAGTTGGACATCTCCGGCGCGTCGAAGTCGCAGATGCGCAACTTCCCGACGCCAGCGACCGCCAGGTAGATTGAAACCGGCGAGCCCAAACCGCCCGCGCCAGCGACGAACACCGTGGCGCCCTTGAGCGACTTCTGCACGGGCTCGCCCCAGCCCTCCATCATCATCTGGCGCTTGTAACGATCGAGCTCGGTCTGCGAAAGCTGCATGGTTCCTCCTCCACGCGCGGGCACTTGGACGCCGCGTGGCGTGCGCAGCATACGCCAAGTGGGCCGCTCTGGCGCCGGGCGATCGAGGGCGGCATGACGCAGGTCAAGCGCCGCACGTCGTAGCGGAGTCTGCTCTGCTACTGCAGGCTGAGCGTCGCTAGCGGCGTGGTCAGGTCGCTGAGGGCTGCGACT
>JADGRG010000434.1 GCA_017881145.1 Sandaracinaceae bacterium
CCCACCACGCGCGCGGCCAAGTCGACTTTTTGAAGCAACGGATATGCAGCCTTGACCGCTTTGCGCCCGGCAGCATCGCCATCGAACATCAACGTCACGCGCTGGGCGAAGCGGCGCAACAGTTTGGCCTGCGCCTCGGTAAAAGCGGTGCCGAGCGGTGCGACCACGTTCTGAACCCCCGCCTGATGTAGCGAGACGAGATCGAAATTGCCTTCGCAGAGCACCGCCCAGCCGTTGCGCCGGATCTGCACGCGCGCTTCGTAGAGGCCGTAGAGGAGCTCGCCCTTGGTATAGAGCGGACCTTCCGGGCTGTTGACGTACTTGGGCTCCTGCGTGTTCGGTGGTGCACCGTCGGGCGGCGGCAAGATGCGGCCACTGAACGCCACCACGCGACCCTGCAGATCGGAGATCGGAAATACCAGGCGGTGCCGGAAGCGATCGTAGTAACCGCTCTGATCGCGACGGCGCACAACCAGGCCGAGGACTTCGGCATCGGCCAGGGAGTGGCCCTTGCGCGAGAGCAGAGTGCCGAGCGCATCCCAACTGGCAGGCGCGTAGCCGAGTCGGAAGGTGTCCGCTGTCTGCGATGTGACTTGACGGCGTTCGAGCTCGGCGCGGGCGGGCCGCCCGAGCGAGGGGTCGTGCCGCTGCGCCATGTAGAAGGTCGTGGCGGCCTCCATCACCGCGTAGAGCTTCTCGTCGCGAACCCGCTCTCGACGCTTGTGTTCTTCCTCGGGATCGTTGCCCTCGGGGATCTCGAGGCCGGCGCGCTCGGCCAAGTTTCGCGCGGCTTGCGGGAACGTCAGACCCTCCAAACGCATCACGAAGGCCAGCGCGTCACCCGACTCCCTGCAGCCGAAACAGTGGAAGAACTGGCGGTCGCGGTGCACGTTGAACGAGGGCGTCTTCTCGTTGTGGAACGGGCACAGGCCGATGAAGTTTGCACCGCGCTGCTTGAGATCGACGTATTCGCCTATCAACGCGACGATGTCGGTGCGCTCACGGATCTCGGAGATCAACTCATCAGCGATCAACGACGCACCGTTCGGCTGCGGCGACTGGGGAAAAGTGACACGGCTGCGCAGTGTAGGCGGCGTCACATGCCGGTCAAGCAGCCCTGGCGCGGCTTTCCCACGGGGCAGCGAGCCCACGCCACTTGCGTGCGAGACGAGCTCTTGGCCGTGTAGTCTGGCAGCTGCAAACGAGCCTCCGTAACGCCGAATGCCAAGCCAAACCGGAAAGAGTCCGCTGCACGACGCCGGCCGAGTCTTCGCTGCGATCACCGTCGCAACGCTGCTCCTGACTGGCTTCGAGAGCTCGGTGCCCATACTGCGGGACAACCTGCATCTGGTGGTCGGGGCGCTCTTTCTGCTCACCGCCATCACGCGCGCCGAGCGGCTGCCCGGCGGGCTCCCGCGCTACGGGCTTGCGCTCGGCGGCCTGCTGCTACCGGCGGCCTCCGAGCCTGCTGGCCGCGGCCCTCTGGCTGCGCTGCGAGATCTCAGCGCGGCGCTGCTGCGTGCTCTGCCCAGCTTCCTGCGCGAGGCCGCTGTGGCCGGCGCCGTGTGTGCGGTGGTGTTCCCACCCTTCGTGCTGGGCTTCTTCTTCTGGAACGCGCCGTCGCAACCCTTCCACCTCGTGCTGCCGCATGACTTCGGCGCCTACCTCGCCACCCAGATCGTGGTGGTGGGGTTGCCGGAAGAGGCGCTCTTTCGCGGATACTTGCAGGGTCGCCTGCACGACGCGTGGTCCAAGCGAAGGCGCGTGCTGGGTGCAGAGCTCTCACCGCTGGCACTGCTCACGCAGGCTGCGCTCTTTGCGCTCTTGCACTTCGCGGTCGATCTAGAGCCCGCGCGTCTGGCCGTGTTCTTTCCGGCGCTGCTCTTCGGCTGGCTCAGCGCGCTGCGCTCCGGCATCGGCGCGGCCATCCTGGTCCACGCCGCCTGCAACGTGCTCTCGGATCTTTTGGCGCGCGGCTGGTTCTGAAGCCAGCCGCGCGGGCTGGCGCGAGGCGTCTCAGTGCATGCCAGCCTGCATCGACATCATCGACCGGTTCTGAGCTTCTTCGGCTCGTCGCATCTGCATGATGACGCCAACGGCGGCGGCCCCGCTGGCGGCCGGCGCCACAGCACCGCTCGGCGCAGCGGCCGGACGTGGCAGCTCACAGACGCACGCGCTCGAGTACTCGCCCATGTAGACCATGCCCGTCATCTGCAGGCCACCCGCTGCGCACTTCTTCTCGCAAGCCCCGCGACCCCCTTCGAAGTAGGCCGAGCCCATGAAGCTGGTGGCGCAGCCCGAGACGAAGAACAAGAACGACGACAATGCAAACGCTCTACGCATGGATCCCTCAGCGGTGAGTGGCCAGTGGCGTCCCATCGGGACAACGCGCCGCTGACCCTACCAGAATCCTCGTGGCTATCGAGGGCACGAACCGGATACCTTGTTCATGATCCGACCGTGACCGAATCCAGACTCCTTTCGTTGGTGACAGTGTCCGAAGACTCTGTCGCCAGTGCTCGACGCGTTACTCTGCGCCATGCGGCGACCATGCCGGCAGGTGGCTGAGGCAGCGCCAACGTGCCGTTATGTGCCAAAGCCGCGGAGATGATCCCGGTCGCCCCCCGAACGCGACCGACCTGCGCGTGCGCAGCCGTTGGCACGTTGATTGCTCACCGCTGCGCTATGACCTTCACGACGCGCACATCCCTGCTATTGCTGTTATCGACACTTGGCGCAGCAGCCTGCACGGAGCAGCCGGCACACAGCCCGCCCGACGCTTCGCGCGGGGATGTCGCCCGTCCGGACGCAGGTCGACTGCTCGATGCCAGTAGCAAGACCGACGCAACGCGGCAGGACGCCGGAGACTGCGTGACGCCGCTCGAGTGCCTGGCGGGCGATTGCTCGTTCGACTATGCACCGCCCAAGTACCCCCTCAGCTGCACGCGAGGAAGCATCTTGGTGGAGGGTGTGTGCGAAGGCGCCCGCTATCGCGCCTGGTCGGACGGGTACGGCGAGGAGACGCTCTACTGGAACGCCAAGAGCGGCAAGCTCGTGGCGAAGGACCTCTGGACCGACACCATGGCGTATTGCGGGCGCAGCACGTTCCACGCTCTGAGCGGCGACGTGGCGCTGATTCATGCGTGCGAAGAGCGAGTGGGCGGCGTGATTGAGCGCTGTAGGTATCCAGAGCTCTACGCGGACGGCGGGGTCGACGACGCCGGGACGCACTGACGGTTGGCGACACGCCAACCAGGGTCGGGTGCGACCGACCTCAACCCGGGACATCGACACGGAACCCGAACCGGACCCAGCTGGGCTCTGCCACCCGCCCAGGCTCTCCGGGTTCGTCACATTTTCCGTCGCAGAACGAGCTTACGCCGCAAAGAACCCCACCCCTCACCAAACGCGGCTCGGTCCGCTGGACGATGGGGGTGGTTTCATGGATACATTGTCACCGCTAATCCTTCTCCACCAGCCGCGCCTGGTCTCACCGAAGTTCCAATGCTCTTGCCAACCTCGACCCATCAAGAAAAGACCGCTCGTGCCACCGTCGACCCTGCTAGGGAAGAGGGCTGGAAGATGAAGAACGTCGAGAAGTTGCAGGTCCTCGACGAGCCCCGCGCGGACGCCGAGACTGCGACTGTGCCGCTGCCCGACACGGGTCGGTTCTTCGAGATCCGCTTCGAGTCGATCGGAGGGCTGGGCGCCCACGGAGCGGGGCAGGTCCTCGCCACGGCGGCTGTCGTAGGAATGGGGCTCAACGGCTCACATTTCTCGTCCTACGGCTCGGAGAAGAAGGGTTCTCCGGTACGTTCGTTCGTTCGCCTCGGGCCCTCAGACCGTCCGCTCCGCACCAGCGCGCCGGTGGAGACACCGGATGCGATCGTGGTTTTTCACGCAGCGCTCTTGCACAATCCAGCGACCCTCTCGGGGCTCCGTAAGGACGCGACGTTCATCTACAACGCACCGCCCGGACCGGTGCCCGCAGCACTCACCGCGCTGCCGGCCAGCGCACGGGTGATTCGCGTCGATGCGCTCACCATCTCCGTGCAGGAGAAGTCACGCCCCAACGCCGCGCTGCTCGGCACGCTCTGCGGTGCGTTCCCGTTTCTGCAGAACGAGAAGGTCCTCGAAGCTCTCACGGAAGAGTTCGCGGGCAAGCACCCGGAGGCCGTCGCTTCGAACGAGCGCGCGTTTCGTAGGGGTGCGAATGAGTTCGAAGTGATGGAGAGCATCGGTCGTGCCACTGACGACCTGCCGCCA
>JADGRG010000435.1 GCA_017881145.1 Sandaracinaceae bacterium
CCTCGCCTCGCTCCGGGCGCGCTCGCGCCTGCGGGCAAGTGGCCACTGCCATGAGCTGCCGGCATCGTGCGGCAAGTCCAGGGATGGTGAAGAGTCGGGGTCGCTGTCATAGTGACGCTTTCCGGGGTGGGGGAAGACATGAGCATCAGGCGTTGTGCGTTTGTGTCCGTTTCGACCGCGTTGGCTGCATGTTTGGTTCTGGGTTGTAGCGAGGGCGGTTCGTCCGGCTCGAAGTTGGACGCGAGCACGCGGTCGCAGCCGTCCGCGAACGGGGACGCATCGGTTCTGGATGCTGGCGGGCGCGTGTCGGCAGCCACTTCACGCGATGCGGCGATCGACGCGGCGGCCGATGCGGGCCTGCCCGGTCAGCCCCCGGTCACGTCGAGCGTAGACGCAGGTTCGGTGCCTGGGCTGCCGATCACGCAGGGCTGGACGGTGCTCACGGCGTCGAGCGACACGCGCACGAGCTACGTGAGCGCCGCGGGCAACGACGCCTGGGATGGCCTCTCGCCCGACTTCGTCCGCGGCACGAGCGGACCCAAGCTCACCATCAACGCGGGTCGCACGCTCTTGCGCGACGGCTCGCCCGACTGGCTCATGCTGCGTCGCGGCGACAAATTCACGGGCGGCCTCGGCGGCTGGAATCGCAGCGGTCGGTCGGTGACCGAGCCGATGCTGATCTCCAGCTACGGCAGCGCCACCGCTCGACCCGTGGTCTCCGGCTGCGTCGCGAGCGCCCGGAAGCTGACGTTCCGGCCCTCAGTGCAGCCCCTTGCGGATGCGGTGCTGTTCCAGCGGGTCGTGCATGCTCGGGTCGAGCGCGCGGCCCATCTGTAGTCCCGAGAGCGTGGTGAAGTGCTGGCCTGCGTCGTTCGACTCGATGGCCAGGAGGTCACCACCGTCTCGAGCCGTGAGCAGAACCCGTGGCCCGTCGCGCAAAAGCTTCGGCACGCCGCACATCCCCGAGGCAGGCTCCCAGCACGCCGCGGCTGGCAGCGCGGGGCCGAGCGCTTGGCCCCGAGCATCGAGCCGCAGGATGCGGATCTCCCGCGCCGGCGCGACGCCCGAGAACGCCACCAACGCTACGTTGTCGGTGGAGGTCAGCGAGAATGCAGCGACGCGCGCGGCCAACTTGCGCTTAGCAACGCAGCCTCGCTTGGCGTCGCAAACGCTCACCGAAAGCGTCGCGTCGGCGTCGAGCAAGAAGACACGCAGCGCATCCTCGGTGCAGAGCAGACGCAAGCGATCGAGGGCAGGGTTGTCCGGGTGCAGGGGCGTCTCGATGCGCGCCTCGAGCATGCCCAGCTCGCTCACACCCGCTGTGCCATCGCTGCGGAAGAGGCGCAAGCCGGAGTCCGAACCGACGCCCAGAAAGCGTGCCGCGCCGCTTCCACACGCCACGACGAAGGGATTGACGCCCTTGAGCCCCGGTAGCGTGACCGGGGCCGTTTCGGTGCCGGGTGCAACCAGCTCTGCCTTGATCTCTTCGCCATCCTGCTCGGCGTAGGCAACCTGCATGGGCTCGCCCGGCAGGAGCAGCGCATCGAGCACACCGCTCGCCTCGGTCACCGGCCAACTCTGCGCGGGTTCGATAGGCGCGGCATCGGCGACTGCCGCACTGTGCGTGTCGATGTGGAACCGCCGAAGCACTAGGCCCTGGCCGCCGTCGCCGAGCGCCAAGAGAGTGACTTGGCCGTCGCTGCTGACCTGCATCGCGCGATCCGGGCGGGCTGCGGGATGGCCCTGCAGCCAGAAAGGCGCAGGCAGTGCGTGCGCGCCTTTGTCATACGCAGCGATGCCGGTGGCGCGACCTGCGCAGCGATCCTTGCGCTCTTGGCAGCGCGCTCTCGGTGTGGCGAAGACCAGATACGGTTCCGTCCCCGCGCGCAGCACGGCCCGCACCAGGCCTCCACGTTTCACGCGCTCGTGATCCACTTGGCCGCTGTCCATGTGCAGCCAGGAAACGCCGCGCCCGTCGAGCGAGAGCGCATCGAGCACGCCAGCCTCCATCGAGAGGTCGAGCGTTGCATCTTGTGCAGCGAAAAGCGGCAGGCGTGCAGGCACCGCCAAGATCGGTTGGCTGGCGAAGCGCAGCGCCTCGTTGTCGATCCCGGTTTCGAGGCCGGTCGCTTGGGCCATCAGCGTGAGCGCGGCCTGTACTTTGGAGAGCGCCAAGAGTGGCCGCGCAGGAATCGTCGCAAGGCTCTGCAGGCGCTTGCGATGCAGGGCCGCGAGCTCCGTGTCGAGAAGGCGCAGAACCGCGCGCAGATCCGCTCCGGCTTCTTTCACGGAAGGCCAGAGGAAGATTGCATCCGGTGGCATCAGTGCTTGCAGGTTGCTGCGGCAGGAAAGTGGCCAATCACGCTTGGCGAAGAGCACTTGGTCGGCGAAATGTTCGCGCTCGCCCTTCGGCAGGCCGAGGCCGGGTGCATCGCTCGGCTCTCCACCGAGTAGGCAGCGTGCAAGCCGTGCGAACGCCGGACGCTCGCTGCTCGCGATGGCGCGTCCACGCACGTAGGGCACGCCGAGCAGGAGCGCCGCCAGAAGAGCGTTGGCGAGCACGGTCATGAGCAAGGGCCGGAAGCTCGGCCGAAAGCTCTCTGCGATGCGCCGCGTCTCGATCTCGTTGACGTCGGACATGGATTACACCGTAGCGCGCAACTTTCCCTCGTTCACGAGAGCGGCACGCGTGCGGAAGCGAGCATCATTCTTCTTCGTGCTCACGCAGCTTGGCCAGCACGGTCATGTCTTCGAGCGTGGTCACGTCGCCCGTCATCTCCACGCCGCGCGCGAGGTCGCGCAGCAAGCGGCGCATGATCTTGCCGCTGCGGGTCTTGGGCACAGCCGCCGCGAAGCGGATCTCCTTGGGGCGGGCAAACTTGCCGATCTCGGCTGCGACGTGGTCCATGAGCGCGAGGTGCAGGCCCTTGCTCGGCTCCGCATGCGCCTTGAGCGTCACGAACGCGACCAAAGCCTGCCCCGTGATCGGATCGGGAATGCCGACCACCGCCGCCTCGGCCACCGCCGGATACGAGACCAGCGCGCTCTCGATCTCTGCCGTGCCGAGCCGGTGACCGGCCACGTTTACGACATCGTCGATGCGACCCATCACCCAGAAGAAGCCGTCTTGGTCTTTGCGCGCGCCATCGCCCGTGAAGTACTTGCCAGGGAAGCGCGAGAAATACTGGCTCTTGTAGCGCTCGTCGTCACCCCACACCGTGCGCAGCATGGAGGGCCACGGTTTGTCGATGACGAGCAAGCCACCTTCGTTGACAGCGGCCTCGCTGCCGTCTTCGCGCAGCACTTTGGGTGAGATGCCAAAGAAAGGTAGCGAGCACGAACCCGGCTTGCTAGGGATTGCGCCGGGCAGCGGGCTCATCACGATCGAGCCGGTCTCGGTCTGCCAATACGTATCGACGATCGGGCAGCGGTCGCCGCCGATCACTTTCCGATACCACATCCAGGCTTCCGGATTGATCGGTTCTCCCACCGAGCCCATCAAGCGCAGCGAGGAGAGATCGTAACGGTTGGGATATTCCTCGCCCCACTTCACGAAGGTGCGAATCGCGGTGGGCGCGGTGTAGAAGATGGTCACGCCGTGGTGTTCGATGATCTGCCAGAAGCGGCCTGGATCAGGCTGGTTCGGCGCACCTTCATACATGAGCACGGTCGCACCGTTGCTGAGCGGCCCATACACGACATAGGTGTGACCGGTGACCCAGCCGATGTCGGCGGTGCACCAGTACACATCGTTGTCGCGCAGATCGAAGACGTATTGGCTGGTCAGGTGCGCGCCCAGAAGATAGCCGGCGGTGCTGTGCATCACGCCCTTGGGTTTGCCGGTGGTGCCCGAGGTGTAGAGGATGAAGAGCGGATGCTCAGCGTCGAGCGCCGGCGCTTTGTGCGTCGACTTGGCGTTCGCCATCAGCTCGCTCCACAGATGGTCGCGGCCGGGCTTCATCTCGATGGAGTTGCCGGTGCGCTTGAGCACGACCACGTGCTCGACACTCGGACAGTGTTCGATTGCCTTGTCGACCTGCTCCTTGAGCGGCACGACGGCGCCACGTCGATACGCGCCGTCCTGCGTGATCACGCACTTGGCCTTGGCGTCGTTCATGCGATCACGCACGGCCTCGGCCGCGAAACCGCCGAACACCACGCTGTGAATCGCGCCGATGCGCGCGCAGGCCAGCATCGCGATTGCAGCCTCTGGCACCATGCCCATGTAGATGCCGACGCGGTCCCCTTGGCAGACACCAAGCCCTTCCAACACGTTGGCGAAGCGGCACACCTCGCGATGGAGCTGGTGGTACGTGAGCGTGCGCGTCTCGCCGGGCTCGCCCTCCCAGATGATCGCGGCCTTGTTGCGGCGGGCCGTCGCGACGTGCTGATCGAGGCAGCTCTCCGTCACGTTGAGCGTCGCGCCCGTGAACCACTTCGCGTGCGGCAGCTCCCAGCTCCGCGTCTTGTCCCACGGCTTGCGGAGCACGAGGCCCGCCGTCTCACGCCTCCAGAACGCGTCGGGCTGCTCGATGCTCTCCTTGTAGAGCGCGTCGTACGCGGCGCGCGAGCCGATGCGCGCCTGGGCGCTGAAGCCTTGCGGAGGCTC
>JADGRG010000436.1 GCA_017881145.1 Sandaracinaceae bacterium
CCACCGTGCTCCTCTCTGTCAGCTGCACCGCGCGCGGCGAGGTCTGCCGGCACCGCACACCGCTCAACGGCACTCCGGTGTGTGCTCGCCATCTCGGGAAACCACATCCGCTGCGCATCACCACGATGCGTGTCACACCTGACGGAGCGGGCAGCGCAGCGCTGGTCCTAAAGCCCCACGCTCTTCTTCAGGTCCGCGAGGAACGCTTCCACCTTCGAGAACCCGTGCTCGAACACGGCACGCTTCAGGTGCACGAGATCCGAGGACACCGTGGCCTTGATCGTGTTCTTGCTGCCTTTGGGTCGGCCGGGCTTGCCCTTCGCTACGATGCGCGTGGCTTTCTTGGCCGTGCTGCGCGCGGTGTAGATCTGCGCGAGCGAGAGCTTGATGCCCTCGGCCTTGCCCTTGGCGACGACGTCCTTGGCGGACATCGTGGCGGGCAGCGCGCGGATCCAAGCGCTCTTGTTGACCTTCTTGGCCGCGGGTGCGGCAGTCGTCTTGGTGGGGTTCTTCGGCATGGGGCGAATCATCGCCGAGCTATTGGCCAGTTCAAACACTTTTCTCCAGGCGTGGCATCGCTGCACCGATCGGGGGCCACCACTGCGCGCTTACACGGGCGCGGCGACGGGATCGTGTTGGAGCCTGCCGCAGCGAGTCAACATGTGGCACTTCATGACACGGGCTCCAACCGAAAGTCCGACGAGTTGCGGACGAGTCTCACGGACAGCATGATGCCCATTCGCTGGTCGGCGGTGAGCCACGCGGCTCGAAGCACCGCATACGGCACTGCAACACAACGGTTCCCGTCGTCAGGGAAGACAAGCTCGAACTGGTGCTCACCAACCCGGTAGACGAACACGCGAGGAAAGTTCGGTTGAAAGACGCCCTTGTGCCGGTCCCACTCGTAAACGCCAGGCACCAGTTCGATGTCGCGTTCGGCCCGAATCTGGCCACGGACGCGCGCAAACTCAAGACGTGCGGCTCGTGATCCGTCCATGAGATGTCTCTCCACGTCGTCCGGGTTCATCGCGACCTTGCCGTGGTCGGTGCGTCGGTAACATTGGATGATTGAGTCGTCCTCGCGCCAGACGCTTACGAGGTGCAGGCTAGGCTGGATATTGACAGCGATGACCACGTTGCCGTCGAACGTGACGGGAATCATCGAGCGCTCGAACGTCTTGGGCACCAGGAAATTTGTAATGGCTTCGTTCATCCACTGGATCCGAGACGCAGGATCACCCAGCGAGTGAACAGCGCCGGCCACGTCCCGATTCCCGCCTTGGACGCGTTGTTCATCCACACCGATCAAGATGCATCCCCCGTGCGTGTTCGCGAACGAAGAGATGTCTCGGCAGAACTCGACCTGTCCTTTTCGACGTTGGTCCGCGGCCGGCGATGTGAAGGTGTGCAGGTCCTTCTTGAACTCCAGCACCGCGCTTTCTGGAGTCACGCCGGGCCGTACGACGCGAGCGAAATCGTCGGCCGAGTCGACAAACGTGGGAACGGGCAGGCTCATGGTTCTTCTCCGTGGACTGTCGCTCACACGGAGCCGAGCAGCGCCGCAAGGAATCGAATCTCCTGCGCGTACGCGACTGTGCGCTTTGAGATGTCGATGGCGACAGCGTCGTCGTTGTCGCCGAAGCGTTCGTGCACTCGCTGAAGGGCCTTGTTGATCGCGATCCGATCCATCAGCTGGTTGTCGAGTGTCCTGGGTGATCGCTGGCGCTTCAGGTGCTGCCTGGGCCCCTTGCCGGCGATCTGCAGCGCAAACTCCTTCTGGTCGACATGGCCCTCCACGTGCCGCCGCCAGTCCGTGTAGATCAACTCGTCCTCGGTCAGCGAGGCACGCACGGCGAGAAGTTGCGCATGCAGCCACGTTTGGATACCTAACACGCGAGCGTGCTCGTGGCCTTCGCGCGACAGCGTCGAGGGATCGCGCGCGAGCACGTCCTTAGAGAGGTCCGTCGGCGTGTAGACATCGAGCAACTCTGTGATTGCGCCGAAGAGTCTGAGCCAGTAGAGCGGAACGGTGTTTTCGTCCGTCACGCCCCGCATCGCCAGGACCTCGGTGAGATTGCCAAACGAGATCGCCCAGCGGCGACGATGCCTCTGTTGCCTTGCCATTTCTGCGGGTTGACTTGCCAGGTACGCATCGAAATCTTCGACCGATAGCTGCGCTGGGATCTTGAACGGCACCTTGCGAGTCGGACGATCACAGCAAGTCGGGTTCTCGACGCTGTACATCGCGCTGCACGTGGTGCACCACCATCGGGGGACAGCTTGCGTCACGCGTTCGCTCCGCAGCACCGCTTGTGCTGCTTCCCCGACCCGCAGGGCCACCCATCGTTGCGCCGGACCTTCGGGCCCGCCGTCGGCGCCACTTTGGGTCCACTACGGTGCTCCAGCCAGGTCGTGTGCATGACGCCGACAATCTCCGGCACCCCCTGGCCGATCTTGTCGCGGTCCTCCGGGTCGATGTTCGCGCGCGCCCAGATGTCGCGGTAGGCACCTCGGGCACGGAGACCACTGCGGCGAGCATGGCGAACGCGGAGTCGAGCGAGCGCGGCGCGATGGCGCGCATGAGTCTCCGCCAGCTCGGCGGGCGTAAGCGTCAGCTGGCGCCGGGTAGGCATGAGGAAGTGGAGGATATGGCCGAGCCCGTGGTGGTGGGGCTCGAAAACGCGCTGCGAAAACACCCCGGATCCGATAACAGGGATTATCGGATCCTGGGGGAAATACGTATAAGTAGCTAATAACACTGCATATTATGGCCGGACCCCCTAGGATCTATTATTGGATCCTACCCCATGCAGCGGGAGACCCCCTGGGTGGGCGAGCCCTTCCCGCGATCCCAGTGGCGCAGCGCTAGCTGCCGACGGCGCGGCGGACGCGCTGCTGCACGCCGCTGCCGGCTGGCTTGCCGCGCTTCGCGCCGGCAGCGGGGCGTCCGTACAAAGAGATCGCCAGGTGGCACGCCGAGCGCTGCGGGTCCGTGGTCCGCCAGCATAGGCAACAACGCTTCGACAGCCTAAGTCCGCGGCCACCCTTCCCGGTCCGTCCGGCAAGCCGTCGACCTTCCTCGCAAATCTCCAGGCCTCTGCCGCGCACCGGC
>JADGRG010000437.1 GCA_017881145.1 Sandaracinaceae bacterium
CGGCCAGATACTTGTCGCGAAGCTCGCGGCCCTTGTCGATGCCGGTCTCTTCTACGAAGCGACGCACCGGATCGTCGCCGCCAAGACCAAGCTCTTCACGGCGGCTCACCGGCATGGCATCGAAGAAGTCGCGCACGGTGGAGAGCTGCCAGAGCGGCTCGAATTGACTGGGCCAGGAGAGGTCGAGCACCTCGCCGTCTTTGCCGAGCCTGCGTGCGCGCTTGACGGTCGGCTCGAGGGGTTCGCGTCGGCCGAAGAGCTCATCAGGACGAATGATGAACTCGGGCCGATTGTAGAAGCCCGCGATGGAGGCCAGCACGCGCATGCGCGCCGCGTGCGAGAGCGACTCCGTCGACGAGCGCCTGCGCATGATGCGAGGCGGATTGAGCGTCGTCAGAGAGAACGCACGATCGGCACCCTTGGCGAGCTTCGCTTTGGCGGCCTGGAGCACGGAACGTTGGGTCATGTCGGGTCACCGTCGAGGCTAGACACCATGAACACCGCGAGGCCTGCGTGAGATCGCCGCGGCTGCACCAGCGCCAGCGAAGATAACATGCGCAAAGCTCGACGACGGCCCCCCCTACTCCCGAGAAATCGCGCCTTGACACGGCCGGCGTTGGGCTATCCTCCGGCCCCTATGGCAAAGAAGGAAGCAAACGCGATCTCGCCGACACGCGCAGAAAACTACCCGGAATGGTACCAGCAGGTGATCCGCGCGGCAGACCTCGCCGAGCAGTCACCGGTGCGTGGCTGCATGGTGATCAAGCCCTGGGGCTACGCGCTCTGGGAGAACATCCAACGCACGCTGGATGCGAAATTCAAAGCGACCGGGCACAAGAACGCCTACTTCCCAATCTTCATCCCGAAGAGCTTTCTCGAGAAGGAGGCCAAGCACGTCGAGGGCTTTGCCAAGGAATGCGCGGTAGTCACACATCATCGCTTGGAGGTCGGCCCCAAGGGAGACCTCATCCCGGCAGGTGAGCTCGAGGAACCGCTGATCGTGCGGCCGACCTCCGAGACCATCATCGGCGCGATGTTCTCGAAGTGGGTGCAGTCGTATCGCGACCTGCCGCTGCTCATCAATCAGTGGGCGAACGTCGTGCGCTGGGAGCTGCGGACCCGCATGTTCCTGCGCACCACCGAGTTCCTGTGGCAAGAAGGCCACACCGTGCACGCCACGGCCGATGAAGCGATCGCCGAAGCGCGCAAGATGCTGGATGTCTACGCGGAGTTCGCAGAGACCTACATGGCGATGCCGGTGATCAAGGGCGAGAAGTCAGCCGCCGAACGCTTCCCCGGAGCAGTTTCGACCTGGACCATCGAAGCCATGATGCAGGACGGCAAGGCCCTGCAAGCCGGCACCTCGCACTTCCTCGGACAGAACTTCGCCAAATCCTCCGAGATCAAATACCTCGACGCAGACGGCGCGCTGCACTTCGCTTGGACCACCTCGTGGGGCGTGTCCACGCGGCTCATCGGCGGGCTGCTCATGACGCACAGCGACGACGACGGCTTTGTCGTGCCGCCGCGCCTGGCACCCGCGCACATCGTGATCCTCCCGGTGACTGCCAAGGCCGAAGATCCGGCCGCCGTGCTCGCCTACTGCCGCAAGCTCCGCGACGACCTGCAGCAGGTCCGCTACCACGAGCGCAATGTCGAGGTCGAGCTCGACGAGCGCGACCTGCGCGGTGGCGAGAAGGCTTGGAGCTGGGTCAAGAAGGGCGTGCCGCTGCGCCTGGAGATAGGCCCGCGCGACATGGCGCAGGATGCCGTGTTCGTGGCGCGCCGTGACAAGCCGCCGAGCGAGAAGCAGAGCGTGCCGCGGGAGGCTTTCATCAGCGGCGTCACCGCACTGCTCGACTCGATCCAGAGCAACCTCTTCGAGCGCGCCAAAGCCTTCCGCGCCGGCCGTACGCGTGAGCTGAACACCAAGGAGGAATTTTACGCCTACTTCGGTGCACGCGACGACGAGAGCACGGCAGCGCAGAGCGGCTTTGCGCTGGCCCACTTCTCCGGCGATCCAGCGGTCGAGGCCAAGATCAAAGAAGACCTCAGCGTAACGCTGCGTTGCATCCCACTGGATGCAAGCACAGGCGGCCCCGGCACCTGCCCCTTCACAGGCCAGCCCTCGGCGCAACGAGTGGTCTGGGCGAAGTCTTACTAGCGAACGCCCTCGCTGTTAAACAGGAACGCCTGGAGCGCGAGACACGAGCGAGGCGCCCCCGGTTTCGAGGAGCGCGCGGAGCCTACATTTGTAGGTGAGCACGCACCGCAGAAAGCGGGGGCGGATCGCGACATGTATCGCGTTCCAGGCGTCCTGTTTAGTGCTCGGAACCGGGGTCGCGATACTGCTTCACGATCGCTTCCGCCTTCTCCACCAGTTGCTTGGTATAGATGCGGCCGATCAGGCGGGTGCGCACGTTGGCACCCATGGCCCACCACTCGGGTTCGTTCTCGGCCTGCAACGGAATGTGGCCGCGGGCCACCAGCTTCTGGTAGGCGAGCTCGTCGGACTTGCGCATGTCGATCTGCGCCTGACGAGCCTGATCTTTGACGATCTTGTTCAAGGACTCTTGCGCGACCGGCGGCAGCGCGTCCCAGGCGCCGCGACGAAACACGAAGGCTCCGCTGATGAAGCCCAGGCCCTTGGCCGAGATGTATTTCGTGTAGGTGTGCCACTGCAGCGCGGCAGCCAGGAGCGCCGAACCCCAGACCACGTCGATCATGTCGGTCGCGAGGCCTGGGTAGACCTCCGCGAGGCCCAACGGCACGCCGCTTGCGCCGATGACCTTGTAGAGCTCCTTGAGCATCTCGCTCTCGGCGTAGAGCCACGGACGCACCTGCTTGAAGTCACTGATCCTGTGGATCGGCTTCTTCGTCATGATGCGCAGACGGCCGATGTCACCCCAACTCATCACCTTGAAGCCATTCTCGTAGGCTTCCTGGTCCATTTGGGGCGTGAGCGCCGCGCGCGCGGCGTCCACCTGACGGTAGTTGTTGAAGAGCGCCGGGGACCCCAGCACCAGTGCCTGGCGCACGAAGGTGCTGATGATCTCGAGGGGAAAAGGGGAGCCGTCGATCTGGCCGGCCCGCATCTTGCGAAGCACCTCACGATCTTGGCCAGCGGCGGCACCCCAGTAAATGCGGAGCCCAACCGTGTTGTTGGTCAGCTCGCCCAACCTACGGTTGTAGATGGCAGCCTGCGTCGCGGCCTCGCCGCTGCGCGGAACCATGATCGCGACCTTGAGTATCAGCGGCTCGTCGGCTGAGTGCACCGCCGGTGGCATGAAACCGAGCATCGCGGCCAGCGCGACGACCCCAAGCGTCCCTCTACCGATTGCCCTTTTGCTGTTCATACGACTGCCTCACTAGTCACAGTTTGGTGAAGAGTCCTTCGAAACGGGCAGTGCCGCTAGCGCTCCGGCGAAACGAGTGCCAACGCCTCGGGCAGACCATCACTGGCAGCCATGCGCAGGTAGGCGCCGGCGAGATCGTTGCGTCCGATCGACGCCATCAGCTGCGCGGTCAGGAAGAGGTTGCGCGCCGGGTCGCCGAGCGGAGCCGGTCGCAGCCAGGTGGGCAGCGAGCCAGCCAGCGCTGGTGCGCCGGCCAGCTCGGCTGGTGCCGAGAGCGGCGGCTGCTGCGCCGACCGGACTCCAGCCAAGAGCGCTTCTCTCGCCGCGAGCGTATAACCCATGCGCCAAAGAGATTCCCCGACATTCAGAGTCACTGAGGCGATGGCCCCGGCAGCGTCGGGTGAACCGTCCTGCAGAGTCTCAAGCGTGCGCGCGATCGAGTGCAACGCGGCAAGCTGCGGCGCTCTGGCCGGATCGCATGCTGCGCCGGTCGGAAAATAGAGCCCACCCGGACAGGCACGCAGCCCGAGCTCTTGGGCGATCGCGAAGCTCTCGACGAGCACCGGGCGTGCTGGCTGCGCGTGCAGGAAGCGCTTGATGCGGGCCATCCTCCCACCGGGTGCCTGCAGCACGAACGCACTGAGGCCGGGATGCATGCGATAGATGCGCTCCCAGTGCCAAGTGGAGCTGCCGAGGCCATGAGCCAGGACCACCACGTCCGGACGTTGGGCTTCAGCTTCTTGCAGATAGAAGAGCGAACCGGCGAAATGATCGGCACGCGCTATCACGATGGCGTCGCGCGGGGCCTGCTGCAGAACACTCTCCGCGAGCAAACGTGCCAGATGATCGACGTGGCGGGTGCGCTGCCACACCTGAGGAAGAGAGGTGAGTGGCAAGAGCACGGTCATCGCCAAGGCAACCCGCGCAATGCTCGGACGCACTCTCCGCTGCAGCTCCGCACAGAATGCCAAGGCACCGGCGGCCATGAGCCAGATGCCAACGGAGAGGTAACCGCTGTAGTCGGGGACGTCGAGGTTCCACACCACGTTGTAGGAGATCTCTCCCACGAGGAAAGCCAGAGCCAGCGGCCCAGCCGCTCGTCCAAGCGACGTGCGTGCGCCCAGCAGCAGATGGCCCAGCACGCCCATCACCACCAGCCAAACCAGCGCGTGTCGAAAAGCCCACTCGAACCAGGCCAAGTAGTGCGACGTCCAGAGCGCAAGCGTCAGGTCGTGGTTCTGCGCGTAGTCTTGGAGTGTGACGTAGTGCCAGAGACTCTTGGCGTCGCGCGGGGCACCCCAGATCATCACATCCGTTCGATCGCGAACCGCGAACACGTAGAGATAAGGAGCAAGCCCGAGCATGCCCGCCACGACCGCAGCGACGAGCGCGGAAACCGGCAGTTTGCGATGCGCGATCCGCACCAAAATGCCTGGGGCGACCGCAAGCCCCGTGCAGAGCGCGATCATCGGATTGACGCTCGCGCAGAGCCCAAGCGCGAGGCCCGCCTGGAAGAGCCACGACACGGACTGGCGCTGCGCGGCAGCGGTCGTGGTGTCGAGCGGAACCGAAGCCAGGCGCGCGACCGCCCAGAGCGCGAAGAAGAGCGCGAGCGCATAGACTTCGACTCGGGTCGCGGGTTCCCAGAGCAGAGGATGCAGCGCACACAAAGCCAGCC
The DNA here is from genome assembly GCA_017881145.1 of Sandaracinaceae bacterium. Classification (GTDB taxonomy): domain Bacteria; phylum Myxococcota_A; class Polyangia; order Polyangiales; family JAFGIB01; genus JADGRF01. Next base: position 5,035 of record JADGRG010000437.1, read on the forward strand.
AGACCGGAGCGAGCTTGCGCGAGGTCTTCGACGCAAAAGGCATCAGCCTCTGCGCGAGACTGGTCGCCGGGATGAGCGTGAGCGCAGCGGGCAAAGCCGACGCCAACCCCACTCCGATCAGCTTCGGCACGAGCGGTAGACGCGAGAGCGCGAAGCCAAGGAGCGTGTGCAGGGGCTGGCCAGGTGGATGCGCGAGCCCGAGCCGGACAGCCGCCAGAGCCAGCTCGCCACTGTCGTAGAGAGAGAGGTCGCGCGCCATGCTGGCGACGTAATAGGCGACGAGCGCTGCAGTGGCCGCCCATGTCCACACCGGGAAAGCTAGCGGCAGGTAGAGTGTAGAAGGCCCTGACCTCGGCTCAAGAGCCGTCGAAAAATGGCTCATAGCGGCTTACGTCCTCGAAAAAATCCTCGAAATACGAGAGTATTCCTGCGGTTTTTTCTGCGGGCGCGCTCGCTCTGCGCCGATTTTTCGACAGCTCTTCATCCGGCGCATGAACCTTCATCGGCTGGATCATCTTGGCTGTGCCCCAGCACGCCGGTCAAGCTTGCTTGCTGCACCTCGATAGCTACGAAATCGCTGCCACGCCCGGCACAGTCTGAAACGCGATGCCCGCGGCACGCAGGCTCTGCGCCCAGGCAGCTTGCTCTCGCCCACCGAGCCCGGCGCCGAGCAGAAGGACACCGACCCGCAGACCGTCGCCCGAAAGCCTGACAAGGCTCGGCAAGAGAGCCGTGGTGGCTGCGCCGAGCGGCGCGGCCATGATGTTCCGCGCAGCATCGCGCCGGCACAGATCCACGAGGGCGAGCGGCACGGCTGGCTCATAGAAGAGGGCATCGGCGCGCTGCAAGAGGCGAAGCGCGCGGAAGGAAAGCAGGTCCGGATCGCCGGGACCCACCCCGACGAAGTAGATTTCACCCGCAGCGCTCACGACGCCGGTCGCGCGCTCCGCCAGCAAGCGGCGCATCTGCCGCTCAGCGGCGGCACTCTCACCTTGAAGCGCAAGCTCGGCCGCGGAACCGTCGAGCGCTTGCTCCCAGAAGGCGCGCCGTGCGTCGAGCGTCCGCAGACTCGCCTTCACCTCGGGACGCAAACGCGCGCACAGGGCGGCGAGCTCTGCGTAGCGCGCGGGAACTGCCGCTTCCAGCTTGCCACGCAGCATCCGGGCCAGGACCGGCGCGCTGCCACCACTCGACACAGCGATGAGTACGGGCGAGCGATCGATGAAGGCCGGCACGATGCAGGTGCAGAGCGCAGGATCGTCGACCACGTTCACGGGTGTGCCTTGCGCTTGCGCGTCCTTGGAAACCGCAGCGTTCACCGCGCGCTGATCGGTAGCAGCGATCACCAGCATCGCGCCCGGGAGATCCGCAGCTTCGTAGCTCCCCAGCCGATGCGTCGCCTGACCACTCGCGACTAGCGCTTCGAGGGCCTCGTTCAACTCGGGCGCAACGATGTGCAGCCTGGCCTGAGCGCGCACCAGAAGCGCCGCCTTACGCGCGGCGATTTCGCCGCCCCCGACCAGAAGACAGCGCCTGCCACGCAGATCCATGAAAAGTGGGAAGTAGTCCAACGCGCTCCGCTCTTCGCGCAAGCCTACACCGAGACTCGCAGGAAGCGCCCGTCTGCCGGAAGCCGGCCTTTTCGCCGAGAGGTGCGTGCTTATGTGTCTGGACGGCGAGGTGCGGCGCTAGCCCCGCGCGAGCCGGCGTGGCATGTGGCTCTCTGCCAACCCGTCGCGCGACCGACCGACCACCGAGTCCAG
>JADGRG010000438.1 GCA_017881145.1 Sandaracinaceae bacterium
CCGCTGCAAGTTTCGGCAAGCCACCAATCACGTGAAAACAACCCTGCTTGCGGCTCGACTTCGCGAAGCGCTTGCTGCCCTCCGCGTCGATGTACTGAATCGTCCAGAGCTTGCCGTCCGCATCCACGGCGGGCACGTACGTCTTGCGGTCTTGATCCGTGTAGACGCCTGGGTGAGTCCCAATGCCCTTGCGCTGCATGTACGAGGTCGGCAGTGTCGCGGGGGAGAGCGCGGCAAGCTGCTTGCCCAAACGCGCCGCGGTCTGCTCGTGCAGCTGTTCTTGTTGCTGCTGACGTTGCTGCTGCTTCGTCGTGGCTTCCGCACGCAGCTTCGCCTGCTCCGCCTCGTCGAGCACGTAGCCCTTGGCCTTCCAGCGAATCTCGACGCTGGTCCGGTTGTTCTTGATGTAGCCCGCGGGGTGACCGTCGGGGTGTGCCACGTAGAAGCCGCTTCGCTCCCCTTTGCGATCACCGTCGACAGCGACGCGATGCGTCTCGCCATCCAGCACCGGATGCTCGTCGGTGAGCGCGAAGCTCATGTCGCGAAGTGCCTGAGCAAGCTCTTCGCGAGGAGAGATCGCCGGCGACTGCTCGGCAGTTTGCCGTTCGGGCAGCCAACGCTCGACGCTCGCACGGGTGCCGGCGTCGACGTACCAGGACTTCGCCGAGCGATCCCAAACGGCGCCCGCTGCTTTTGCGGCGGCGCGCTCACGGTAAGGCACGGCGAGGTAGACGCGTTCGCCTTCGGGCACGGAGTGCGCGGTCTGGGGGCTGGCGGCGTTGCTCCAACGAGCGATCACGGCTTCGTCAGCACCGATCACGTACCAAGACTTCCTCGCACGGTCCCAGCGAGCGCCGGCTGCCTTGGCTTCATCGCGTTCGGCGTACGGGACGGTGATGTACGTGCGCGCCTGGGCTGCGCTCTCGGTCGCGACGTCCACGGCATGTTCTGATGAGATATCCATCGTCGTGCTCTCCCCTTCTGGTGTGTGAATCGCCTGCGTTTGCAATTGCTGCTGCTCGAAGGCCAAGACGAAATCGCGGATCTTCTCCGCCGCAGAAGCCGCACGAAGAATCTCGAGCGGGTCTTTCTTCAGTGCTCCGATCCAGTGACCGACGTACGCCGCGTGCTGGCTCGGGTCGTGACCCAACGCGAGTTCGTCCCCGAGCACCATGGAGGCGATCTCGGCACGCAGTTCTTCACGCGCGTACCCTTCGCTGCCGAACGGATGCGCGAGATCTCGATCGAGCCGGGTCGGATGTCCCGTCCAGTGACCCAGCTCGTGCAGAGCCGTCGCGTAGTAGTCGGCCGCCGAGGTGAACTGGCCTTGTTCCGGCAGCCGAATCGAGTCCTTCACCGGGGAGTAGAAGGCCCGATCGCCACCGTGCGAGATCTCGGCACGGGAGTTCCGCAGGATCGTGTCGGCCCGCTCGACAGCACTCCAGGTGCGCGGCTTCTGCTCGATGGTGGGCAAGCCATCGATCTGCTCCGCGTTGAACACGACGGCGTAGAACACGCGCGGCCGCTCGAGCAACACAGTAACCTTCTGTGGCGTACCGTCGGCACCGAGAACCGGCTTGCCTTCCGAGTCTCGCTGAATCTGTTGTTCACTGAACTTCCAGTACTGAACGCTGGTGCCCTTCTCTCCCTTGTTGACCTGGACCCCGAGACCCACCGCTTGGCGGTAGGTCATCCAGCGCGGATCAACTCGTCCTTGGGCGAGCAGCTGCAACGTGTTGATGCCTCGGTATCGATTTCCGCTGATGGGGTTCATCGGAAGATACGGAGTGCCGGCGGACCATGGTTTCTGCCACGGTGCGGTCCCGGCCTGCAGCTGGGCGATCAAGGTCTCGGCGACGCGCTCGTGAAACGGCTTCTTTTCGTCGCTCATGGCAGCAGCTCCAACACGTCGGCGCAGCTGTCGGCGGCGTCGTCTTCGCTGAGCGCATCGTCGGAGAACGCACCGACCGCGTCGGCTTCGTCCGGGTCGAACTCGACCACGAAGCCAGGTGTCATCGCGTCGACCAACTTGCGCTGGACGACCTCGGGCTCGAACAGGGACAGTTGCTTCGTCATGGTTTCGCTCCCTGGCGCTTGCGACGGCCCGACGCGGCAGGCCGCGTATGTCGTGCGCCCTTTCGAAGGACTGGCCTCTGCATCGCAGCCGGCACAGTGAATGAGCCGTGTGCGGCTTCGGCCACGCGCTCGGTGACAAAGGCAGCTTGGCGTTCCACGAAGACGTTCAGCGACACATCGCCTCGTTCGACGTCTTTGAGCACGCGCTCGTAGAGCGCGGTGAGGGCTGCGCTTTTCACAGCCTCAGGTACTGCGTCGACCAGCGCTCTGCCGAGCGGCGTGCTGATCACGTGCTTGCCCTGCAGCGCGACGAACTCTCGCCGTTTGAGATCGCCGAGGATTGCGGCGCGCGTCGCGGAGGTCCCGATGCCATCGCCTTCACGCAGGAGCTTCTTGTGCTCGGGGTCGCTCACCCACTTGTGGATCTGCTCCATGGCGCGCACCAGGGTTCCGTCGGTGAATCTCTTGGGGGGCTTGGTGTGCTTATCCTTGCGGAGCGCGCCGGAGCAGGCGACGTCATCGCCCGTGCACATCGGCGGCAGAGCTTGGCTTTTCGCTTCGAGCCCGTCTCGAGTCGAATCCGACTCGGGTTCCGCCTCTTCGACGTTGTCGACCTGCCGCCACCCCTCGCGCGTGACGACGTTTCCTGTTGCAGCAAACGTTTCGCTCGCGAGCTCTACGAGCACGCGTGTCTGGAGGTACTCGTAGTCGGGATAGAACTGCGCGAGATAGCGGCGAACGATCAACTCATAGACGTTGCGCTCGATCGCGCTGAGCGCGGACTTGAGGCCGACGTGCATCGTGGGCACGATTCCGTGATGGGCTGTGACCTTGGTGTCATTCCAGGTCGGTGACACCAGCGCGGGGTCGGCGTTGTCCACGAGCGCTTCGAGTTCGGGGTTGATGCGGCGCAGCGCAGCGAGCACGGCGGGGGCGTCCGCGTGCTGCGATTGAGGCAGGTAGCCGCAATCGGTTCGTGGATAGGACGTCAGCTTGTGAATCTCGTAGAGCGTCTGACATGCCCGAAGCACCTGCTCAGCGCTGTAGCCGTGCTTCTGCGACGCGAGCACCGTGATGTCGGAAAGCGCAAAGGCCAGAGGCGGCGCTCTCCTCTTCGCCTCGGTTGCGTACGTCGCGACGTGACCGGTTGTGTTTACGACCGCGGTGACGAGCGCGTCTGCAATTGCGGGGTCGATGAGGCGGCCTTCCTCGTCGAGCCCAGGTTGATCGTCCTTCGGCTTCCACACGGCCGAGAAGCGGCCAGAGCGATGTGCGAACGTTGCCTCGAGCGTGTAGTAGGGGCGCGCCGTAAACCGCTCAACCTCGCGATCACGAGCAACAACCAGAGACAGGGTCGGCGTCTGCACTCGCCCCACGGTCAGAAGCGCGCCGGAGCCGCTGCGCTGGGCCCGCAACGTGTACGCGCGACTGAGGTTCATGCCGATGAGCCAGTCGGCGCGTTGACGCGCCTTCGCAGCATTCGACATGCCAGAGAACGTTGCGTTGTCGCGCAGGTTCTGGAGACCGCGACGAATAGACACCGCGTCCTGTGCGCTTACCCAGAAGCGCCGCACTGGCTTATTCGTACGGAAGTGCTCGAGCACTTCGTCGACGAGCAGCTGACCTTCACGATCAGGGTCGCCTGCGTGCACGATCTCTGTGGCGTCCTTCAGCAAGCGTCCGATGACGGCAAGCTGCTTCTTGGCGTCCTGCTTCGGGTGCAGCAGCCAGGTGGAAGGAACGATCGGGAGATCTTCGACTCGCCAGATCTTCCGACCACTCTTGCTGCGCGGAATGTCGTCCGCCGTGTAGGCGTCAGGTTCCGCCTGCTCGAACAGGTGGCCGAAGCACCAGGTCACAACGCTGCGTCCACACCGGATCGATCCTTCGTCGCGACCGGTGATGCCTAGCTCGGCTGCGATGGCTTTCGCGGCCGATGGCTTCTCTGCAATGAACAGCTGCATGGGTCTCTCCTTCACCAGGTGAAAAGCGGAATCGCGGTGGCCGTGATGACGCTACGAGGCAGCGTCCCGAAGTACCGCCCATCGAAGCCGAGCCTGCAGTCCTGCGACATGAGAAGGACTTCGTTGCGGTGAAGCGTCGTGCGCAGGCCGACCAGATCCGGCAGCTTCCAGCCACTGGCATCGATGCGCTGCGGGGCCGAGCTCGGCCACAACCGCTCGTTGATCCAGACGCCGCTCGGCTCGACGCGAACGTCGTCGCCGACGCCGGCCGCCAGGATCTTGAACATCGGAACGAAGTCGCCGGGGCACGCGCCGCCCATCAGATAGCCGCGTGCTCGTGCCGCGCGAAACAGATTGGACGATGGCGGGCAGACCGCCACGTAGTCGCCTCGAGCGGGAGCGGCGGCGATAAGCCGATAGAAGCCGAGTGGAACGCTCGGGCTGACGTTCAGCCTCAGTCCCCCGTGCGTCGCGATCAGGATCGCCGCAATCGCACAAAGCCAGGTTGCGATCAGGGTGGCGATCGCCAGGCGAGCGCGTCGGTGAAAGGCAGCTGGGACGGCACCACATACGCGATTGTAGACAAACATGGCAATCACACCTCGTGCTCCTGTGCTCGCGCTTCGCGCCTCGCGTGTTTGCTACGTGGAACCGATCAAACCAGGCGTGGGTGCTGGAAGCGCGGCGCGTTCCATGAAGATCGGATCTTGAAAGTAGAGCGGCTGCCTGCCGTAGATCGCAGCGAATCCCGCAACGAACACGAGCATGTCGCCGGCGCGCACGATGCCGCCTGCGGCATTCTTGACCGGACCGGGCAGCCGCAAGCATTCGTCGGCGGTGAGCAGCGGTCGCTGAACCCACTGCGTCGTACGCGACCGATTCGCAAACAGACCCGCGCCGCCGCTCGTCGTCACTTGCTCCTGCGCGACGGTGGTCTGCCCGGTCAGCCGCGAGAGGTGCTCGGCCGTTTCAAGTCGGTTCGGCGGCAGCGCGACCTGC
>JADGRG010000042.1 GCA_017881145.1 Sandaracinaceae bacterium
GGCAATCCGTATAGCTGCGCGGATGGCGCCTTCTACGACGGGGTGACCGCACCGGCCGTGCCGATGGTGCGGATCGATGTCATCTACGGTGGACAGGGTGACAAAGACGGAACCGGAGCGCCACACCGCAACATGGGCGTCTTCAAACAGCGCTTCCAGGGGCGGCTCGCCGACATCAAAGCAGCGGATGCCTGGACCTACACTGCTGGCAAGAATCTCGACAGCCTCACGCTGCCAATCCAGGTGCTGGAGTCAGGCGACAAGGTCAGCGGTGGCTTCAAGATGAACGGCTATCACCCAACTGAGCAGAAGTTCCCCGGAGAGTCGTGGACTCAGCGCACGCGGACCTTCTCGCACGCCTGCGCAGGCTGTCACAACAACGGCCTGAACATCGCGTGGGACACCGTGACGGTCACGCTTCCGTTCGGCAGGGACGGAGCCCCCAACAACCAGCCCATGAACTTTGCCGCGATCAAGACCTACGGCTTCCTGGATGAGAACGTCACCTGCGAGCAGTGCCACGGACCTGGCAGCGAGCATGCGAACGCCGGCGGAGGTGCCGGTCACGCGATCATCAACCCGAAATACCTCACGGCAGAAGGTTCTCGCCAGGTGTGTGGCAAGTGCCACTCCTACGATGACGCAACCAATGCCAAGCCACTGCAGGACTATGGCTTCGAGTTCCCGTGGAACTCCGACCATGCGACTCAGATCGGAGGCGGCAACTATGTCGCCGGAGTCTATGACGTGGGCACCTTCTTCGACAACTGGGATGCACGAACGACCGACGATGAAGCCTTCTGGGATCCGGTCGAAACCAACGGGCACCTCTATGGCCAGGCGCATCGTCAGCAGAACGTGATGTTGGCGCAGTCCGTGCACACCAATAACCCCTACGTGAAAGAGACCTGCACGAGCTGCCACGAACACCACACCCAGTACCTGGGATCGACGGCCGTTGAGTCGAAGATGCTCGACCAGTACGCATTCTCAGGCGCGGAGTATCGGGACAACGTCCTTTGCCTGAGCTGCCACGCTAGCGGCGGACCGCTCGCCATCATGCCGGCCGCAGGTCCTTTCGTCGACATATCGAAGGACGATGTCGCGAATATTCACGCAGCCAACGGCGGCACCGTGACCAAGAACGGTGTCGCGATCGCGCCCAGCCAGGATGAGATCAATGCCTCCGAGCAGACGATCCGGAACGTGGTGTCCAAGCACATGTTCGACAAGGCAAACATGGTTGCCTACTACGATCCACAGAACGAAGCGACACCGGTGGGTCGCTGCACTTCTTGCCACATGCCGAAAGTGGCGAAGTCGGGTGGCTACGTCACTGGCGTGGAAGGAAGCTCAGCAGCCAACAAAGCTCTGGTGGAGGGTGACCAGGCGTCGCATGTCTTCGACATCATCTGGCCGTGGCAGAGCGCTGCCCTGAGCCGCGGTGGACCGACCTTCCAGTCCGGCTATTACGGTCAGCTCATAAGCGCTACCAACGTCAAGTACGACATGTTCGGCTTCATGCCAAACTCTTGCAGCAAGTGCCACGCCAGCGCGCGCAAGGCCTCACTCGTGTGTCCGGATACCTCCACCGTCTGGCCGAGCTACTGGCCCTTCAGCGAGCATCGCACCGACCCCTACTGGAGCAGCTGCTACACCTCCTCGACAGCTCCGTAGTCATCCCCCCACATCTGCGTGGTGGCGCGTCTCGTGGCTGCGCGACCACACCTTGCCGCCCGAGGTCGCCTTTGCACGGGTTCGACCTCGGGCGGTGTCTTGTGCGGCGCCCGTCCTGCGGAAACCTCTCACGGCGTGAGCGAGGCAGCGCATATCATGCCAGCGAATATGACCCCCCGTGGATATCTGAGACGCGGCGTGGATCGGGTTCGGCACAGCCTGATCGCAAAGCTCACCGTGCCACCGGTCCTGGTTGTGCTCTTCGCGAGCCTCTTATCGAGCCAGATTCTCGGTGAGCTCTTCACCAGCACGCACGAGGCTAGCGCCGAGCAACATTCCGAGCACTTCGCCGACGCGATCGTGCAGGAGTTTCAACACGCTGCAGACCCTCTGCACGCCGACGTCGAACCCTTACTCCAGCTCCTCTGCCGCACCAGCGATAAGGTCGCGCTGATCACCGATCGCAATTACCGCGTGCGTTTCTCTTGCGCTGACGACGTACGGGCCGGCGTCGCAGCCTCACCGCTTCGTGACGGCGCTCGCGTCGTGCACGCAGGAACCGACTGGGTGCGGCGGGTGCGACCGATTTCTGGCGGGGCCAGCTGCGCCGCCTGCCACGGGACGCTCGCGCCCATCGGATACCTGGCTGTCGACGCGCCGCTCGAAGGAGCCGAGGCCGAGGTGCGCGAGCAGAAGCGCATGAACCTGATCGGCGGCGCGATGCTCGCACTCGTCCTGTCGGTGATGTTGGTATTCGTGCAGGTGTTCCTGGTGTACCGCCCAGTGCGAACGCTGGCAAAGACCGTCGACCGCATCCGAGCGGGCGACCGCAGCGTCCGCTTGTCGACCGCTGCTGGCGACGAGTTAGCCGGATTAGCTCAGAACCTCAACGAGATGGCAGCGTCCATCGATCACGCAGAAGCGGAGTTGAATCGAACCCACAAGGCGCAACTCGCGCAGTCCGAAAAGCTAGCGGCGTTGGGTCAGCTCCTCGCCTCGGTCACCCACGAGATCAAGAATCCACTGGCAGGCATCATCGGCGCGCTGCGAGTGCTCGAATCCGGAGCACCCCCGTCGGATCCGAACAAAGCTATCCTGGGCAAGATCTTGTCACAGATGGAGCGTCTCTCGCAGACGGTCGTCAACGCGCTGGATTTCGCCCGACCCATGGAGCCTGCAGTGGTCGATGTCGATATCGCAGAACTGCTCGATCGCACGCTCTTCTTCGTCGAGCGGCAGGCTGCGGAGCAGGCAGTTGCGCTGCACCGACGCTATGTTCCCGACTTGGCCCACGCGCATGTCGATCCGGACCTGATGAAGCAGGTCTTCCTCAACCTCTTTCTGAACGCGATTCAAGCCATGCCGCACGGCGGCACGCTGGAGATCGCGACGCGGCCCGTGGGCACATTCGCCGTGGAGGTGATCGTGTCCGACCAGGGGCTGGGCATTGCGCCCGAGCACTTGGAGCAGATCTTCTCGCCCTTCTTCTCCACGAAAGAACGCGGCACCGGCCTTGGCCTTTACGTGGCGCGGCAAATTCTGGAGACCCAGCGAGGGCAGATCTCGGTAGAGAGTCATCCTGGCCAAGGCACGACGTTTACGCTACGAATCCCGGCGGCGCCCGGCACAGGCAAGGAGCAGGCGCATGACGCGGGCTAGCGTGCTGGTCGTCGACGACGAAGAACTGATCCGCTGGTCCCTGCAGCAGGAGCTCTCACGCCTGGGCTATGTCGTGAGCACTGCGTCAACCGGCGCCGAGGCGCTGCGCCTGCAACAAGAAGACCCTTTCGATGTCGTGCTTCTCGACGTCAAGCTGCCTGACGGCAGCGGCGTTCAGTTGATCCCCGAGCTGCACGCGATGCGCGAAGACTCCGTGATCATCATGATCACGTCCGTCACGGCGCTGGAGACTGCCGTGGAATCGATTCGCCTTGGCGCCTTCGACTATCTGACCAAGCCCTTCGATTTTCCGAAGCTGCACAACAGCATTGCCAAGGCAGCGGAGCGGGTGGCACTGCGCCAGGAGAACCGGGCTCTGCGCTTCCAGCAGCGTGCTAACACCGGTCCGGAGTTGGTCGCGCACTCGGCACAGATGCGCCGCATTCTCGAGCTTGCCGAGACTGTGGCGCGCAACGACACCGCGACAGTCTTGCTTCAGGGCGAGAGCGGCGTTGGCAAGGATTTCGTAGCGCGGCACATCCATCAAGGCAGCCCGCGCTCGGAGCGGCTCTTCCTCGACATCAACTGCGCCGCCCTGCCGGAGGCTTTGCTGGAGAGCGAGCTCTTTGGTCACGAACGCGGCGCCTTCACGGATGCGAAGTCTCAGAAGCGCGGACTGCTCGAGCTGGCTGCCGGTGGCACCGTCTATCTGGACGAGATCGGGGACGCACCCATCGGCGTCCAGGCCAAGCTCCTGAAGGTGCTCGAGCAGCGCACGTTCCGGCGTCTGGGTGGGATTCGCGACATCACCACCGACGTGCGCGTGATCGCAGCCACCAACCGCGACCTCGACCAGGCGTTGGCCGAGAAGACGTTACGCCAAGATCTCTACTATCGACTGAAGGTCTTTCCCTTGCGGATCCCGCCGCTGCGCGAGCGGCGCGAGGACGTGATGCCACTGGCTCATATGTTCCTGACCACCTACAGCCGTGCGTTTCGCAAGCACGTGGTAGCCCTCACGCCGGAAGCCGAGCAGCTCCTGCTCGAATACCCGTGGCCGGGGAACGTGCGCGAGCTGCGTAACGTGATCGAACGCGCGATGATCTTGGCAGGCGAAGAGACCACCATCGGCGTCGACCTCTTCCCGCAGGAGCTCGTCGAAGGCGCGACCCAGCCCGATGCCGCGACGAGGCCTACCGGTGCGCTGGCGCAGGCAGAAGCCACCATGATTCGCGAGGCGCTCGCCGCGTGCGACGGGAACCAAAGCCGCGCTGCAGCTCAGTTGGGCATTGGGCGAGGTGTGTTGGCACGCCGCCTGCGGCGCCTCGGCATCGCAGCCGTGGCTGACGAGGATTGACGATGAGGTCCAGCAGATCGCAGGGATCGATCCGAGCTTCGTCACGTCTTTGAGCGCCGGTTTGGTCCATTGCGGAGGTGAGGTTGGTGCGGTGGATCGCTGAGAGCGTCGAGAGCAGTGGATCCGGCTTCGAGCGATCGGGGCAGTGCAGCGTTCGCCGCTTTTGAGCGGTACATGACGGCCAGCAGATCGGTCTGCGTTACGATACCCGTAAGATGTGAGCTCGCATCCACGATCATTACCTCGTGCACGTAGCCCGCCGAAAGCAACGGCAGTAGCTCGTCGATCGGGGTGTCTTCCTGAGCGAGCTCGAAATGCACAGAGGGCAGGTCGGCCACGCAGCCATCAGCGGCGTTGGCGGCGGAGGGCAGATCGATCGCGCCCACCAGCGCGCCGTGCTCATCGAGCACGGGCAGCATACGCAGCGCGTGGTGGCGAAGCTTGGCCAGCGCGAGCGTCGTGGGCTCACTCGGCACGGTCGTGACGATGCCGCGCGACACGATGTCGGCACAGCGGATCACCCCGTGCAGGCGGCGCTGCGAAACGCGCTCGACCTGACGGAAGAGAGCGATCAGATCATCTCGACTGACGTCCAGGCGCGTCTCGGCATTTTCCAGCGCTGCGTCGATGTCTTCGGGGGTGAACCCCATACGCTGCTCGGAAGGAGCGTCTGCGGTGTGGTGCAAGGATGCGGGCGCGGGCGTGGCCACGTGCGGATAGCTGCGGCGCACCAGGTTGTTGAAGACGAGGCCCACGCCGAGCAAGAGCAGGGAGTTGAGGGCAACGGGCACCAGCACGAAGTGGTAGCCAGCCTGTGTGATGACGGGTCCACCGATGACTGCGGTCAGCGCCACCGCGCCCGCAGGCGGATGCAGGCAACCGAGCAAGCTGGTCACGGCGATGGTCGTCGCCACGGCTAACGCCGCCGCCAGCAGCGGATCCGGAACCCAGCGCGATGCGGTGACGCCGATCAACGCAGCGATCACGTTGCCACCGATGACGGACCAGGGCTGCGCAAGCGGACTCGCAGGCACACCGAAGATCAGCACTGTCGAGGCACCGATGGGCGCGATCAGCAGCGGGACCGTCTCGCTCGACCCCAACCACGCGCGCGCAACCCAGCCCGTAATGAAGATACCGAAGAGCGCGCCGAACCACGCGCTGGCGCGTTCCGACACTCGCACCGGCGTACGCACGGGCAGCAAGCGCAGCAGCCAAGCCTGCAGTGGATGGCGGCCCGTGACGAAGTTGGCATTCGAACGGACCATGCGGTGGCGCTCCGGGCTGGCAGAGGCGCGAGCAGTGCGGCTGTGCCCGCGCACCTTAACACGATGTCCTGGAGCGCGGTGTAGTGCGCGCGGGGCTCGGACCGCGAACGACGCGCTGCGCCGCTTCGGCTCTGGCAGCCCCTTCAGCCCGAAGCGCTCGAACCTGCGGCTCACTTGCTCACCCGAAAGCCCTGCGTCCGCGTCCGACTCGGCGTACCTGGGAGCAGCGGGCAACGCGTCCAAATCATCTTGCATGCCCTGCGCTGCAAGCAAAGACCCGTGACAGGCGGCCATCTGCGGAGCTACCGTCTGAAGAGCGGATCCGCTAGGTATCCCATGCCGATTCTCGGCTTCGAAAGCAGGTGTTTTGATGGAAGCCAAGCTGAAGAACGACAAGTCGGACGAGCTCCGCATGTTCTTCCTGAACTTCTATCGCTTCGTGTTCACCGACACGAAGATGATCATGGCGCTCAACATCACCGATCGCTGCAATCTCAAGTGCACGCACTGCTATTGGTGGCGAGAGGAGCACCCCCCGCAGCTCGACGACGACGCGATGATCGCGCTCATGAAGGAGCAGCGGAAGGCCGGCAAGAACATCGCGTTGCTCTACGGCGGTGAGCCGGGGCTGCGGCCCAAGATCATCAAGGCGGCCAGCGAGCTCTTCGAAGCCACTGTCGTCTACACCAACGGCATGGTGGGCTTCCCCGACATCGAGGTTACCTGGATGGTCTCACTCGACGGAACGCGCGAGATCCACGACTCGATCCGCGGCAAGGGCGTCTACGACAAGGTGATGAAGAACATCGAGCGGGACACCTTTCGAAAGCCGGTCGTGCACTTCACCATCACCCGCCAGAACCAACACAACATCGAAGACATGTTGAAGATGGTCAGCGACAACAAGCGGATCCGAGGCATCGGCTTCAGCTTCTTCACGCCGGAGCAGGGCAAGCACGACAACGGCCTTTTCATTCCGTTGGACGAGCGCGACAAGATCGTCGACGAGCTCATGGAGCTGCGCAAGACCTACTGGCGCGTAATGGGCTTCAACAAGGGCACGGCCAACCAGTTCAGGACCACCGGCGCCTATTCGAAGTGGAATAGCCTCGAGAAGTGCACCGTGACCAAGATGGTGGACTGCTTCAACGCCGACGGGACACCCATCACCTGTATCTACGGGAACAACGCCGACTGCAGCCGCTGCGGCTGCGGCGGGATCGCGGCCTACCGCGGTGCGTTCAAGAGCTGGAGCCCTATGGCGCTATTCACAGCGGCTGCGATGGTGGCGAGCAAGAAGAAGGAAGCGTAAGCGACCGATCCGTTGTTTGGGACCAGGAATCCGTAGAGTGGATGACAGAAACGACCGAGAACTCCCGTACTTACAGACATTGGCACTCACCCGTGAGCGCTAGAGCCTGCTCTGGGGGTCGCGGGTTTGCTCGGCTTGCCCACTGGCCTCGCATCGCCCGCTTGGGTAAGCTGCCGCCCCGCGGCAGAGTTGACTGGTTTGGTCTTTCTGCGAAGAAGCACGCCGCGGAGTGCCCGAAACCGACATGCGCATCCCCGACCGACTCACGTCCTTGGCTGACGAAGGCATCATCCAGGAGGTGGTGCGTCCCTTGATGAGCGGTAAGGAGGCGCAGGTCTATCTCGTGCTCTCGGGCGGCGAAGAACGAGTCGCCAAGGTCTACAAGGAGTCGCAGGATCGCAGCTTCAAGCAGCGTTCCGAGTACACCGAAGGCCGCAAGGTGCGTAACAGCCGCGATCAGCGCGCCATGGGCAAGCACTCGCGTCACGGTCGCGAGCAGGACGAGGCCGCCTGGCGGTCCGCCGAGGTGGACATGATCTACCGCCTGCGCGCTGCCGGCGTGCGCGTGCCCGTGCCGTACCACTTCGTCGACGGCGTGTTGATCATGGAGTTGGTGAAGGATGCCGAGGGCCAGCCCGCGCCGCGCTTGGGCGACCTGCACTTGGAAGCAGACGCTGCCAGGCAGATCTACGATCACTTGCTCCGCGAAGTGGTGCGCATGCTCTGCGCGGGCGTCGTGCACGGCGACTTGTCGGATTTCAACGTGTTGGTGGGACCAGACGGTCCGGTGATCATCGATTTCCCGCAAGCGGTGAACGCGTCCAGCAACCAGAACGCCCGCAAGCTCTTGCTGCGCGACGTCGACAACCTGCACCGATTCTATGCACCCTTCGCGCCCTCTTCTCGAGGCCGACAGCCACCTCCCTACGCGCAGGAGATGTGGCAGCTCTACCAGTGCGGCGAGCTAACGCCAGATACGAAGCTGAGCGGCCGCTATCGCGCCTCCGACAAGCAGGCCAATACCGACGACTTGCTGGCGCTGGTGGCCGACGCCGAGCGCGACGAACGGAAGCGTCGCGAGAAGCTCGGCCTGAGCATGCGTGGCACGTCCAACCAGCCAGCGCTGCCGCCATCCGCTGCCACGCGCAACGGGCCCGGCCGGCAGAACGTGCAACGCGCCCAGCAAGCCGGCCCCAACCGGCAGAACGTGCAACGTGCGGAACAGAGCGGCCCCAACCGGCAGAACGTGCAACGTGCGGAGCAGAGCGGCCCCAACCGGCAGGACCCTCAGCGTGCGCAGCGCAAAGGGCCGGACCGGCAGCGTGAGCAGCCTCGTCCGCCGCGCCCGAACCCGCATCGAGGCACAGCTCAAACGGCGGCACACGCAGACCCCAAGGCGTCGGACACGCGCAGCACGCCCGTTAGCTATCGATGGCGAAGCGCGCCCGCGCCCGTAGCGGTGGAGCACACACGCAAGCGCGAGGCCGCGCCGCGGGACACTGCGACTCGAGACGATGATGCTCGGCGCGACGCGTCCAGCTCTCTGCCACGCAACCTGCCGAGAGCGACCACGCGATTTCGCACACCGTGAGGTCACGCAAGCTCGCCTGCAACGCGCTGCCACCTTCGAGGTTGCTCTGCTCGCAGGGCGCCTGGCACTGACGCGCGGTGCTCGTCGTCACGGCTGCCGTGTCTATACAAGAAGTACCCGCTCTTGTGTGACGCGTTACTTGTTCCGTCGCACTTGATGCCACCTTGGTGCCTGCGCGGCGGCCGACCATGAAATCCGAAAGGCTCGACTCCGACTTGCCAGCATCGCGACGCTTGCTTTACGTGCTCGCCGGCATCGGACTGGCCGCTGGCGCGCCGCTGGGCCTCTTGGTCCTGCGCGCCCTCGTAGCAGGCAATCGGCTCACGCTCGCTTGGGTGGAGCACGAGTTCGTCGCCGACCCAGTGCTCTACCTCTACCAAGGACTGGCCACCGCAGCCGTGTTTGGCGCGGCGGCGTTCGTGCTCGGGCGCTTCGAAGAGCACTTGGAACGCTTGTCGGCGCAGGACCCGCTGACCGAGCTGATGAACCGTCGCAGCTTCAGTCACTTGGTCGATGCCGAGATCGCTCGCGCGGTGCGCTACCACAAACCACTCTCGTTCCTGTTGATCGATGTGGACGACTTCAAGCACATCAACGACAGCTACGGACACACCGCCGGGGACACCGCACTGCGCGGTATCGCCGACTGCCTGCGCGCGAGCTGCCGCAGCAGCGACACGCCCGCACGCTACGGTGGCGACGAGTTTGCCGTGCTGCTCACAGACACCAACCTAGAAGACGCCGAACGCTTCGCGGAGCGCCTCCTTTCGCTGATGCGTCGCGCAACGCCCTACGCGCCAGGCGTGAAGCCACCGACGCTCTCGATCGGCATCGCCGCGTTGCAGGACACCGACCCCGCCGAGGCACGCCAACTCGTACGCCGTGCCGACGGTGCACTCTACGCAGCCAAGTGCGAAGGTCGCGATCGCGTCAGCGTCGCTGCGCCGCCGCGCGTCGCACCGTCCTCCATCAGCCGCAGCGCGTGAGGGTCAGCCCGTCCATGCATCCGCGTGTAGAGCTGAGCTCAAGCGGCCTGCAGGTTCGTAGAGAGCGGACCGAAGACCACGCGTGGGTGAGTCGACCTGCTTGCGACGCCCTCATCGAACGCGGCAGCGATGGCCCGCATGCCGATCAGCGACGGGCCTTGCGTCGCACCTGCGTCGAGCAGCAACTGCGGCGGCAAGGCGCGGCGCGCGTACCGCGCCAAGATCCCACGAATCATCTGCGCCCGTGCAGCAAGTGCCGGACCGTCCCAACGCGAACCCCCGATCAACACGACCCGGCAGAGTTGCCCCGCATGCTGAGCCAGCCTCTCTAGCCGTTCCTTCACCCGGGAGAAGAAGACGCTCTGCGACTCCTCGATGTGCTGCACAACCAAGATCAGCTCGTGCTGAGGCTTGCGTGAGGCCCGTGCCCACTCGACCCAGCGCGAATCGCTCTCCGCAATCAGAACCGTCGTCTGCGTCATGGCGTCTCTCCCGTTTTCATCTGCGCGACGGACGACGCTAATGCAGGCTTCGTGCCACATCACCCCGACTAGAGATCCAGGGCCGGGAGCCAGCCGGCGCGCAAGACACACGCGTCGCCAGCCAAATCGCCCCGGACATTCTGAACGAGCGAGCGTCCTCGCCCCGTATCCAACACGATAGCGGGCTAGCTCACGTCGTCCAAGGCGCGGGCTTTCCCGCGGCGCCGTGGGTTCTCACCTCGAAGTCGCGGCCCAGCGCTGCGGGTGCGTCTCCTGCTCAGAGCACGCCAGCGCCTGGAACTCAGGGCGTCGCCGGATCGATGAGCTGGCCGAGGAAGAGGATCTCGCCGGTGGGCTTGTCGTGGATGAGGAAGATGAAGGGTCGGTCCAGCGTGAGCTCTGCGCTCGGCGGCAATGACACCTTGCCGAAGCCAGCTCGCCTTGAATGCGATTCGATCACGAGGATACGCACCAAGTGCACGATGTCAGCTCGCGACGGCGGCGCGCCGCTCCCCGGACGGGTGCAGCGCCGTCGCCGCGTGCACGCAATGCTTGCTATTTGCCGGTGCAGCGCCTCAAGCTGACTACCGGTGTTTTCACCGAGGAGGTACTCGATGGGCGACAAGTCACCGAAGTCGAAGCAGCGCACCCAAGACCAGAAGCAAGCGGTCAAGACGCAGGACGCCAGCAAGGCGAAGAACAAGCAGTCTGCGCAGGGTGCGCAGGCCGTGGCCAAGGGCAAGAAGTAGAGAGCGCCGCGGCGCGGAGCGCGGTGAGCGTGTAGCTCGCTCCCGCGTTCCAGCATCTCCACCCAGCGCTCACGCGCCAGCTGCGTCCGAGCGCGTGCTCTTCAGCCGTCCTGCTCACGCACCAAGAGCGCACGCCCGTCGCGGATCTCTACGCGGCCGACACGCCGCGCCGGGTTTCCCGCGAGGAAGCTGTGGCTGGGGAACTCGCCTTGCACGAAGCTGCCCGCAGCAACGAAGCTGTGGTCGCCCAACGCGCTGCCAGGGCCGACGATGCAGAGCGGTGACAAGAAGCAGCAGCGGCCGATGCTCGTGGGACGCGTGAAGGTCGGGGCCTGGCCGCCGGTGAGAGTGCGCTCGATGGTGTTGTGCGTGTACACGTGGCAGCCGCTGCCGATCGAAGTGTAATCACCGATGGTCAACGGCGAGTGCGCGCCATCTAAGATTGTGTAAGGCCCGACCCAGCACTGCTTACCCATCTGCACGTCCCCGAGGATCAGGCATTCGTCGAACACGGAGGTGCCCCCACCGAAGCCGTATTCGCGCGCCAGATCCCAGCGGTCGTGCAGTAGCGTGCCCAGCGGAACGTGCCGCTGATACTTGGTCTTGAGTCGCTTGCGCAGTGCGGTGAGGTGCTCTTGCAGCCGGAGATGAGAGCCCTCGGCGAGCACGGCGTCCCAGTCGAAGCTGGGGTCGAGCGTTTCACCGAGAAAACGCTGCGTGCTCTTGGCGCCTGCGCTCACCGCTGCCTGCCGCCCGCCGCTGCGAAGAGCGACCTCTCGTTCCACATCGATCACTCGCACCACGGGCAGCTTGGGAAAGTCCGATTCGGTGAGGCCGTGGAGCTGCATCAGCGCCCGCGCCTTGTGCGAGATCGTGATACCGCTCAGGACGGCAACCGCGGCGGCGGTCACCGCGCGCGGAGTGTCGCTGATGGCGGCGAGCCCAGCTCCGATCTCTACACGCTGACCCGGTGCTGCGAGCGGAGTGAAGAAACCGTCGCGATGCGCCTCGATCACGATCGCAGCCTTACTGGTTTCGATCTCCACCACGGGCTCGCCGCGCGCCACGCGTGCACCCTGCGCAACCAGCCAGCGCACGACCTTCACGGTGTCGTCGCTCGCGCCCTCGCGTGGGGCTTTCAGTAGCTCCTGGTCCATGGACGTTTCTGGCTCTCCCGTTGGACGATCGCACATCAGAGGAGCGAGCGCACCGCCTGCGCGACGCTCGCAACGGAGGGCAGCACGGCATCTTCGAGGTGACGCGCGCTCGGAATGGGCACCGCCACGGCTCCGTGCGCGAGACTGGCAAAGCCCAACTTGCCGATGGCCTGCGCGACCTGCGCAATCACGCTTGCGCCGACGCCATGCGTGCTCGAACCCTCTTCCACCACCAAAAGGCGACGCGTCCGTTCGACCGAGCACACCATCGCTCGCGCGTCGAGCGGCCAGAGCTCCGTCAACACGAAGTAGTCGTGCTCGAGCTCCTCTTCGAGGAAGAGCTCTTGCATCGCAGCCTCTACGATCTCGGTCATGCCGCCGTAGGTCACGACGGTGATCTTCGCTTCTAGGCCTTCCGCTGGAACATAGGCGAGCGCGGGCAATCTGCCTGGCTCGCTCTCGATCGCCATGGCGCGCAGGTTGAACGGCGCCGCGCTGGGCGCTTCCTTGGTGTAGAGCAGCTTGTTCTCGACGAAGAGCGTCGGAGCGTCCTCGTCCATGACGGCATGCAGGAGCGCCTGCGGGCGATGACGGTGCGAGAGCGCCACCACGCGCAAGCCGGCGACACCACAAAAGAACGCCTCCGGACTCTGGCTGTGGGTGGGCCCGTAGCCGCGATGCCCACCGGAAGCGATCCGCACCACCGTCGGGCAGGTGACTTGACCGCCATACATGAAGTGCGTCTTGGCGGCGTGATTGATGATCTGATCGGCCGCCAGCAGCGTGAAATCGGCGAACATCATCTCGGCGATCGGACGCAGACCGGCCAGCGCAAGACCGTTGCTCACACCCACGATCGCCGCCTCACTGATTGGCGAGGAAAACACGCGCTCCGGAAAACGCGTGGACAGACCGCGGGCGACTTTGAACGCACCACCGTAGGGATCGGCGAGGTCCTCGCCGACCAGCACTACATCAGCACGCTTGGTCATCAGCTCATGCAGCGCACGGTTCAGCTCGGTGACCACGCGCTCGCGCGCTACGCCATCACCGACTTGTGCTGGAGAATCGGCATGCAGCTCCGTGCTCGTCACGCGGCGGCGTCCTTCTGGCAACGCATCCAGCCGACCGAGCGCCGCTTTCGGTCGCTTGCTCACTGCGTCGGCGATCGTGCGCAACTCGGCTGCGATCTCGTCGTAGCGCGCGCCCAAGCCTCGCTCTTCGATGTGCCGCGCCAGTGGGTCTTCACGCCAGAGCGCGTCGATGAGCTCACGCGGACGGTCGTCGTCGCCCTTGCTGTGCGCCATCAAGCGCCGCGTCTTCACGATCAAGGCGAGCGGCTCACCGGCGCGCACCGTGGCGACGGCATCGCGCATGGTCACGAACAACGCCGGCAGATTGCGATCGTCTCCGTGCACGACACGCAGACCGAAGCCTGCGATGCGCTGCGCTATGTCGCCGGGGGTGGTGCGCGTGACGTCGGTCGACTGCGCGTAGCCGTTCCACTCCACCAGAAACAACACCGGCACCTTTAGCAGGCTCGCAAACGTGAAGGCTTCGTAGACCGCGCCTTCGCCGAATGTGCCGTCACCCATCTGCGCGACGGAAATCGCCGTCTCGCCGCGCAGCTTCTGCGCCCAGGCAAAGCCCGTCGCGAGCAGAGCGGTGCCACCTTGGATTCCAGAGCTGAAGAAGCGCTCCCAGTGCAGGTGTTGGCTGCCGCCCCGACCTTCACACACGGCGCCCTCTTTACCCATCAGCTCGGCGAGAAAGCCATCGATCGGTGCGCCGTAAGCCAGGTAGTGACCGTGGCAGCGATGGGTGCCGAAGAACGCGTCCGTGCGCGACTGCAGGTGCGGGTGCAACGCAGTCGCGCAGAGCTCTTGCCCGATGCAGGTGTGCACCGTGCCAAAGAGTTGGTTCTGTGCGTAGAGGTCGAGCAGCAAGCGTTCGAGCGCGCGCGCGCGCATGGCCTGCTCGTAGATGGCGTCCAAGTGGCGTCCTCGATCGGAATCACGAATATGCCCTGTGCGGCCATGCGCTAGCAAGAGCA
>JADGRG010000439.1 GCA_017881145.1 Sandaracinaceae bacterium
GAGCAACAACGCCGCCGCGCCTGCACCGAGCATCGGCCACGGGTGGTCCAGACGAACGACGGCGAGAAACCGCTCCGGCGCTCCCGTATCGGGCGGGAAGAACATGCTGGACAAGCGGCTAAAGCCCATGGTGTGAACCAACGTGGCTGCGCTCCACAGCGCCAGCGCCGGCAACGCCCAGGCGGCTAGGTCACACGCGAGCTGCGTGCAGCGCGTGGGACGTAGGTTGGCCATGCGGGCAAGCGCCGCGCACAGTAAGCACCAGGTCAGCACCGCAGCGTCGAACAGGCGCTCCCACTCGATGAGGTCGGCGCCGATGACGTTCTGAGGATCGAGCGCCGCCGCGCGGAACAGCGTCCACTGCCCCGCCAGCACGCCCAGCAGCAGCGCCCCGCCGGCACACCAGAGCCAAGCCATCCCCGGACTGCTGTCGTCAGCGCTGCAGTCGCGGCCGGTGTGCCGTGCTGCGCGCGCTAAGGGCATCGGTCTCGCTGATTGCGGTGCCCAGGGCAGCCCGGTTTGGCGCAGTGGTACTGCGGATCGCGCTCGAGGGGAGAGTTGCGCACGATGACACCGTTGCGGGCCCACTTGGCGGCGGGGTGCTCGGGACTGAGCCGCCGGGCCTTCGGAGGAGCCGGCACCAGCAGGCTTTCGCGCTCGCGAACATCGCCCGGGTCGTTGGGCGTGCCCCCGGGCGCCCCGGTCTCTCCCCACAGAGTGAAGCCGATGATGGTGCGGCCCGGCAGTTGTCGCGACAACGCCGACAGGAGCGCGCTCCCCTCAGAGGCCTTGCCGGCGACGCAACTGGAGAAACACACCTGGGCATCCGCAGTCAGAAACCACCGCAGACGCTCCAAATCTCGCGCAAAGGACTGCAGGTTCGTGGCCGTCATCATCCGGTCTAGCACGATCCGCCCGGCTTGATTTCCGTGGGCGACGATGCCGAGCTTGGTCACTTTGCCCTGCACGCCGCGCTGCTGCATGGATCGGTTCAGGTCAGCCAGCCCGTGGAACTGGATCGAGTGGCTCCACCCGGTCGCGTACGCCTTGTCGATCCACACCCCGACGAGAGCCGCCCACACGGTCGCCATGGTCGCCTTCCTCCGTAGCCATGCCTGCCGAGCCGACAGGCTCAACGCATGACCTGACTCTTACGCGCGCCGCTGCGCCGCAGTCAAGCCCAGGCACGAAGCGCGCGCCTGAGCGGGGAACGAGCTGTCGAAAAATGGCTCATAGCGGCTTACGAAATAAAATCCTCGAAATACGCGAGTATTCCTGCGGTCTATTTCTGCGGGCGCGCTCGCTCTGCGCCGATCTTTCGACAGCTCTTCACTGCTCTTGCGCGTTACTCGGGCGCCTGCCGCCGCCAGGGGGTAGCTGCTCAGGCGGGTGACGCGGAGCTGGGCGGCTGGCAGACTGGGCACATGCTTAATGCTGGCTATCGCCCGCAGCTCTTTTCTGTATGTGCGCTCGTCTACACCGCATGCGGATGATCAAGCTCGGCAAGATGCCGGCTCGGCGGCGCAGGCAGAGTGGAAAGAAGCCCGGGTGGTGGGTGGAACGGAAAGGGTTGGTGCGGTGATGCATCGTATGATTGCAGGATGACGACCCCTTCATCCGATTCAAGAGATCCCATCGAGCATCTCAGGGTTTCAGCGATTCTCCCGCTGCGCGAGAGCGCGAAACTGCTCGATTCGCTGCACTTTGAACGTGGGGAGCACAAGCACTTCCAACTCGCTTACGACAAGGACACCGCGAAGCGCTACTTTCTGTCGGAATGCTTGATCGCTGTGCAGATGGCGTCGCTCTCGTTGCTTCGATTTGCCGACTACCTCCAGGGCGATCCATCCCGCGAGGATGCCGCTTCAACAGGGTTTCGCGCGATCGCAAACGCATCTCTCGCCACTGAGCACGGAGTCTGGCGGCGGCGCCTTGTTGAGGTGCTAGCGACCGCAATCAACTTCTCGGCGTCGAACCTCGACGAGTGCTACTACCACTACTTGCTATTGTTCGAGGCGGTATGTTCAGAACGCGAGGCGAAGAGCGCCGATCTGGATTTTGGCGCAAAAAGCGCGACCCTTGCACAACGTAGCCATCGGCTGCGCGAGCTTATCGCCACAACCGGCCAGAGTCTTTCGCAGCCAGCGTGGTGGGCACATAACGCACGCGGAGTGCTAACACCGCAACCAGCCACTGTGATGGTGCGCACGGCACTGCGGGCAGCGACACCCATGCAAAAGACCGCGCTCGCCCACTCGTATTCGCGTGGATTCTCGGATCCAAGCGAGCTGCTTCATTTCGGCACGGCTGCACGAAGGCAGCGGCTCGACCAGGAGCTTCTCAGGTTTGGTGCGGCACAGATCTTCTTGCTCGGAATGTCTATCTGCGAACAAGTAGCGCGTCTTGCAGCCAATGATCTGCCCTGGGCGGAAACAGCACGAGCGCATCACCGCTCCAGCGCTTGGGAAGACGTTCACCCAGGCGACTTCGTCTTTGTGACGCTAGACCGCGAGAACATCTTTCTTGCGGAAGTGATGAGCCAAACATCCGCACCGGGTGGTGGCCGCGCGGTCCGCGTGCGTTTCCTGGAAGATCCGCCTTATCCGGGAATCGTTGAGGACGACTTCCCCAGCGATCTGGTTCACATGTTCCAGAGCATCGATGGCCTCATGACCGAAGTTGAAAAGGCCTCCCCACGGATCCAGGCAGCCCCAAGGGACGAGCGTCTGCAAGCATGCAAGGAATCCGTGAAGTACGCGTGGACGATCGCAATGAAGAAGGTCTACCTGCACGGCTTACGTGAAGGTGAGTGGCCTGCGGAACTGGAAGTACCCATGCCGCCGATCTGAAGAGCCCGGGATGCAACGCCGCAGCCAGCCACGTCTGGCGATGCACTCCGCGCGCGCTCAGCACCAAATGGCAACACGTCGCGTACTGGACCTGCCCAACAACTCTGCCCAGCACGGCGACGTTTCGAGTTTTGCCGCCGCCAGGGGTAGCTGCTCAGGCGGGTGACGCGGCGCTGGGCGGCTGGCAGACTTGATGGTGTTTGTGCCGGCTATCGCCGGCGTTGGGTGCTAGCTGCATACGCTGGTGGTGTTGCGGTATACGCGCAGATACTCAGCGATGACCTCTTTAGCCTTTTCTATATCGGCGCACCTGCGTTGTTCGGCTCTCCTAACACGCGAGTGGGCGTGAAATCGGCAGGACCTTCACAGGCGTGAGCGCTGGCAGCGAGCAGCAGAGGAAGAGCATGGCGATGAGGCTCTGGGCGGAATGCAAACCGTAGGAGCGCCGAGTGATGACGCGAGCCTTGCCGTTGAGAGCCTCGGA
>JADGRG010000440.1 GCA_017881145.1 Sandaracinaceae bacterium
CACGCCGCACCAGCTGGCCCAGAAGTGCAAGAGCACCGGGTGACCGCGGTAGCTCGACAAAGAGAGGGCGCGGCCGTCGCGCAGGTCCACGCCGACGACGACCGGCGCGTCGCCGCCGCGCGGGAAGGCCAGCGTTTGTCCGGGCTATCGCCAGCCCAAGAGCACCGGTGCGAGCGCCATCCCGGCGATCGGCACGTGCACCGCGAGCACGAAGCTCATCGCCTTGCGCAGATTCTCGAAGATGCGGCGCCCGAGCACGATAGCCTGGGCGATGGCACCGAAGTCCTCGGTGGTGAGCACCAGCGCTGCGGCTTCGCGCGCGACATCCGTGCCGCGCAGGCCGATGGCGACGCCGATCTGTGCCGCCTTGAGAGCCGGAGCATCGTTCACGCCGTCGCCCGTCATGGCCACCATCTCGCCAGCGGACTGCAGGGAGCGTACCAAGAGGAGTTTGTGTTCCGGGATGCAGCGCGCGAAGACGTTGACCGTCTTGACCGTCCGCGCGAGCTCGGATTCGCTGAGCGCCGCTAGCGTGGCGCCAGTGACGACGCCACCCGCGACGTCGAGCCCCGCCTTCTTGGCGATGGCGAGCGCCGTTTCGACATGGTCGCCGGTGACCATGATCACGCGCACGAAGGCCCGGCGAAAATCGGCGACCGCAGCCGGCACGGACGCGCGCACCGGGTCCTCCAGGCCGACCAAGCCCAAGAGCCGAAACTCGAAGTCGTGTGGGTTGACCGGATGCTCCGCAGGAGCGTAATCGGCGCGTGCTACAGCGAGCACACGCAAACCGCTGCGCCCCAGCTCGGCCGCGTGCGCGAGCACACGCGCGGTCCCCGCAGCATCGAGATGGCAGAGGTCGGCGATGGCTTCAGGGGCACCCTTGGCAGCCACCACATGGCCCGAGGTGTTGGCGGTCCGGAACAAGTGCGAGACCGCGAGCAGTGAGCGAGTCAGCGGATACTCCTGCTCGCGGGTGTAATCGCGGTGTAGATGCTCGGTGCCGGCGAGCGCGTGTTGCCCGAGCTTGTGGAAGGCGTGTTCCATCGGGTCGGCCGAGTCGGGTTGGCTGGACAGCACTCCGTACTCGAGAACTTCGTGGACCTCTTCGGGCAGCGTGCAGGAGTCGTCTGCCGGCATGTCGAAGCTCACCTCGCCGACGGTCCAGAGCTGCGCGATGCGCATGCGGTTTTCGGTGATGGTTCCGGTCTTGTCGACGCAGAGCACCGTCGCGGAGCCGAGTGACTCGATGGTCTCGGCACGCCGCGCGAGCACTTGGTGCTTGGCGATGCGAAACGCTCCCAGCGTGGTGAACACGGTGAGCACCACCGGAAACTCTTCAGGCAGGATCGCCATGGCCAGCGTGATGCCTGCCAAGAGGCCGCGCAGGTAATCACCTTGCGTGATGCCATAGGCGAGCACCAGGCAGACGCAGAGCGCAGCTCCGATCAGCGCGATGCGGCGCACGATCTGGTCGACCTCGAGCTTGAGCGCGCTCGGCTCTAGCTTGGTGGCAGAGAGCGCAACCCCGATGCGGCCGATGGCGGACGCCGACCCTGTGGCGCGCACGCTGCACAGTCCACGGCCCTGCACCACCAACGTGCCGCCGTAGACTGCGCTCTGACCGTCGCTGCCCGGCGGCGGAAGCGGCGCGTCACCGAGACTCGGCAGCTTGTCGACCGCCACCGATTCGCCGGTGAGCAGCGACTCATCCACGCGCAGATTCGTGCAGGTGACGACGCTGGCGTCTGCGGGTACGCGGTCGCCCTCGCGCAAGAAGACCAGATCTCCACGCACGATCTCGCGGGTGGGCACCGCACACTCTTCGCCGTTGCGCAGGACCCGCGCGAGTGGCGCGCTGAGGTCTTTGAGGAGGCTGACGGCGCGCTCGGTCTTGCGCTTCTGATAGAGCGTCAGGCCGATCATCACCACCACGAACGCCAGCAAGGTCAGTGCGTCGCTCAGGCTGCCGAGCACGAGATAGAGCGCGCCGGCGCCGAGCAAGAGCAGGAACATCGGCTCTGCGACCACGTCCAGCATCGAGCGAAAGAACGTCGCTGACTTCTCCGAAGCCAGCTCGTTCGGCCCTTCGAGCGCAAGCCTGGCTCGGGCCTCCTCGGTCGAGAGGCCTGCCGGTGAAGCGGTTGCAGGCTCGTCGCTTTTGGGTTGCATCGCTACCGCTGCTCGCCGTTGGAAGGTGTGCCGTCCGGTATGAAGGCTAGCAGGTTGTTTACGCGCTCTTCGACTGGTAGCCAGCTTCGGTCCGCGCGGGACGCAACGCTGCGCGCAGCATGGAGGCCGCGGTGTAGACCACCACGACCAGCACGAGCCAGCGCAGCGCATCGAGCGGAAGTTCTTTCACGATGTAGGCGGCCAAGAGCACGCCGGGGACGCCGCCCAGCGCCAGTCCGAGAGCCGGGCGAGTCGCGTAGCTGCCGCGCTGGATGAAGCGTGCGCTCGCGACCGGCATCAAGAATGCGCAAGAACCCATCATGATGGGGAACGCGACCTTCGGGCTCATGCCGAGCAGCGAAACCAAGATCATGCATGGGGCGTAGAGGCCGATGCCCATGGTCATCAGCACCCCGAGCAGGAAGTTGCCGGCCACGGCCATGCCGAGCGCAGTGCCGCTGAGCGAGGTCGCTTGTCCCCCGGGAGGCAGCACGCCGCGCAGCCGCGCCAGCATCAGGCACGCAGCGCCGAGCAAGCAGATGCCCATGCCGATGCGAACCTTGCGTTCCGGCCAGCGCGCAACCACGTCCGCGCCCACGAACGCTCCGACCACCGAGGCCGCGATCATCAGCAAGAGCGTCGTCAGATCCACCTCGATGATCGCGATGTAGATGAGCGCTTGCGCGATGGTGGGCAACGCGTGCCCGACGTTGAGCGTGCCCGGTATCAAGCGATCGGGGACGAGCTGGCGCGGACGATAGATGCTGGTGGTGGTCGCAAGGGAACCGATGCCGAGGGTGTCGAAGAAGTTCGTCAGGAAGCCGATGCCGGTGTGCAGGACCGACGGTCGGCCCGCATCCTGCCCAGGCGAGTGGCGCAGTGCGCGCAGCCAGAATGCCGCAAAGCCGAGCGCCATCAGCACGAGCAGCGAGAGTAGAACCAGCTTCGGATCGGCCACGGCCCCTTATAGTCCAGCGGGCTGCGTCTGGCATGGGTGGAACGCTGCGCGGGGGCCGGCTTGCCAGTACAACGTGCTTGCGCCTATCTTGTTCGAGTACACGGCGCTGCCCGTGCGGGCGTTCGAGGCCGTGCTCTTGCACACCTGTGCTTCGGTCCAACCGCCAAGCACACGTGGGCTGCGGATGAGTGGCTTCGCGACCCGCCATGACCGACATCGACACCGTTCTCGGCAGAGCCGATCTCCAGATCTGGCAGGGCTATCAGGTCAAGGGGACCCTGCTTGCGGCCCGTCCGCGTTATGTGCTGGAGCAGTGGGGCGAAGCGGCGCTGCAAGACCTCACAGCGCAGCTCTCGCCTGCGACTCGGATCGTCTTCGAGTCGCCGGCTCTGCCCTTCACCTGGCACTCCTTTCACACCCTGGCTGAGATCGATGCCGCGATCATCCGTGGACCGATGGGTGGCAAGCCGGCGCGCATGAAGCACTTCGGCGCGACCATCGCTCGCTACGATCTCCCGACGCTCTACAAGATGTTATTCAAGCTCGGAACGCCTTCCTTTCTGATCAAGCGCGTTGGCGTCGTCTACGGAATGTACTTCCGTGGTGGTGGGATTGCGGCGCCGCGTGTCGATGCACAGAGTGCGCACCTCATGCTCGCTCACGGAGTGATGCCGCTCTACATGTGCAGGTATGGCATCTCCGGTTGGTTGACCGCTGCGCTCGAGCTCTCAGGTGCGCGCGGTGTTCGGGTGGACGAGGTGGAATGCCGACACGCAGGCGCGCCCGCCTGCACCTGGACGGCGAGCTGGCTGTGATGCAAGTGCGCTCCTAGCGCGCGCCGAACGTGCTGGCTTCGCCGCTGGCCGGCTTGATGCGTGCGCCGAGCTTCTGGTACCAGGGTCCGGTGTGGAACGCCCAGGCCAGCCAGATCGCGCGTGAGAAGTGATCGACGAGCATGATGGCCCACACCCAGAAGAGATCGAGCCCGAGCACCTGTCCGAAGAGATAGCCGAGCGGAACGCGGAAGAGCCAGTTGCCGAGGATGGCCGCCTTGAGCGGTGTGATCGTGTCGCCGGCGCCACGCAGCGCGCCTCCGAGCGTGAAGTGCGTGACCAGGAAGGGCAGCGCGATGCCGAGGATCAGGATGAACGGATCCAACGCGGCGATGACCGCGGGATCGTCCGTGAAGAGATGTGCCAAGGGAATGCGTGCCGCGATGAAGATGACGCCGAGCACGAGAGCGATCGCGATCCCCAGGCGCAGCGCTTCCCAGCCGGCGCGGCGAGCCAGGCTTCCGTCACCGCTGCCGAGTGCATGGCCGACCAGCGTCGCGGCTGCGACTGACAGGCCGATCCCCGGAATCCAGGTGAACGCGAGGATGCGCACGCCGACGTTGTAAGCCGCGATGGCCTCGACGCCGTAGCGCCCGAGGAAGCGGAAATACGCCATCATCGCGACGTGCATGATCACGCGTTCGCCGACCGCGGGCAGACCCACGTAGAACGCTTCGTTGAGAGCCGAGCGATCGATGCGCAGATCAGCAAACCCGATGCGCAGCGCCGCATGCTTGTGGCGGCGGCTGGCCCAGATGAAGAGCACGACCGCAGCAGCTTGCGAGGCGAGCGTAGCCACGCCGGCCCCGGCCAGCCCAAGCTTGGGCAGGCCGAAGTGGCCGAAGATGAGCAGATAGTTGGCAGCCACCTTGGCGAGCGCGCAGACGGTGGCGATCAGCATCGGCTGGAAGGTGTCGCGGGCGGCACGAAACGCATGCTCGTAGGTGAGCGCTACCGCCATCAGCATCGAGGAGCTGAGCGTGAGCCTGAAGTAGGGCAGGGCAAGGTCGATCACCGTTTGCTTGACCGCCAGCACGTGCAGCAGCGGACGTGGAAAAGCCAGCGTGACGAAGGTGAGCAGCGATGTGACCGCGAGCGCGATCCACAGGTTGGCGCTGAAGGCAGCGCGGGCGCGCTCCTCGTCCTTGGCACCCATGGCGCGCGCCATCATCGCCACGCAGGCGGAGCCGATGGCGATGAGCGAGGCCTGCGCGAGCATCAGGAACTGTGAGGCGTAGCCGACGGCAGCCAGCGTCGGCGTGCCCAGGCGCCCGAGCATCAGGATGTCGACCAGGGGGACGGCGTTCGCCATGACCTGGCCGAGCACCACCGGCCAGGTCAGCGAGAAGATGTCGCGGCTGGCGCGCAGGCCAAAGCCCGGTCTGCTGCCGCCATCAGCGGCATGTGCAGGGACCAACACCGGGGGGGGCTCTGCGCTCGGGCTGGGGTTCGATTGCGTCGGCACGTTGACGGCACTGTGCGAAGCGATCAGGCACGCCGCCGCATCGCCTCAATCTACTAGCGGAAAATCCGCCTGCCGCCAGCATTTCCTTAGAGCTTTGTCAGAAAGAACCGACCACGCGCGGCCCTGGGTAGCGCATGCGTCAGCCCTGGGGCAGCGGCTCGCGGTAGCCGAGGAGCCAGCGCGGTGGCCGTCCGGCGCGGGCCTGCCAGGCACTTTCCAGCGCCGCGAAGCGCTGCGGGTCGGCGATGACGCGCGCGACCTCGAAGCGTAGCCGTCGCGGTGAGAGGCTCAGCTTGAAGCGCAAGAGGCGGTCGTCGGCCGCGGTGGTGGCGCCTCCGCCCAAGTGGATCCCGCGCACGTTTCGGGCCACCGCACGCTGCATGGCGGCCGCGAAGATCGCACTGACCACGTGGTTGTCGGCGTCCGCGCGCCGCGCGCTGACGTGGTAGTGGCCGAAGCGCGGGCCCCACAGGAACACGTTGGCCGCGCACAGGCCGCGCTCGTCCTCGACGAAGCCGATCTCTGCCTCCGGCAGCGCGCGCAAGCGCGAGAAATACTCCGGTGAGAAGCGCAGCGACGCTGGCGCTTTGAGCCGCTCCATGGCTTGCCCGTAGAGCTGCTCGAACGCCGACCACGCGTGCGGCTCGTTCCAGCCCACCACCGTCCCTACGCGTTGCGCCTTGCTGGCCATGTTGCGGAAGCGCGAGTCTGCGGCACGCAGCGCCGCGTCCACCCCGTGCTCGAGATCCAGGTAGATGGTGTCGCGATCGGTTCGGATCTCCGCGTCGGGTGGCAAGAACCTGCGGTTGTCGAGGAGCGGATGCAAACGAAAGAACGCTGCCACGCAGCCGCTTGCACTGGCTGCTGCGCGCCAAGCATCCCAAGCCTGCAGCAGGCGCGCTCCTTCGACGCCCGGAGCTGCCAACGGCCCGCCGTAGCCGTTGCAGGTTTGCAGGTCGCAGAGCTCGGCGTCGATCGGCTCGCGCAGCCCGGGAACCAGGAGCAGCGGCAGGCCCGCTTGGCTCACCACCCCAAGCTCGGGCTGCAGGTGCGCATCGTGTTGCAGCTCGTGGTAGCCGGCGCCGAAGTAGACGTCGCGCAAATCCTCGGGCAGGCCGAGCAGGGCTTCGGTCCAGCGCGCGGCATCGTGGCTCAGGGTGGCCTGCATGGCCGCCCAAGATACGTTTGACTTCGCGCGCCTGTCCATTGTCCGATAGCCGGATGAAGACCTTCGTGATCGCGGAAGCTGGCGTCAACCACAACGGCTCTCTCTCGCGGGCGCTAGAGCTGGTGGACGCGGCCGCTGACGCTGGCGTTGACGCCGTCAAGTTCCAGACCTTCAAGTCCGAGCAGGTGATCTCTGCCGCGGCTCCCAAGGCCGCCTATCAGAAGGCGACCACCGGTGAGACCGAATCCCAGCTCGACATGGTGCGCAAGCTGGAGCTGGACGCCGCCGCGCATGCGCGTCTGCTCGAGCGCTGCCGCGAGCGCAAGATCCCGTTTCTTTCGACGCCCTTCGATCTGGGCAGCGTCGACCTGCTGGTTTCGCTCG
>JADGRG010000441.1 GCA_017881145.1 Sandaracinaceae bacterium
GGCAATCGCGATGGCGCAAGCGTCCGCGCGCTCGATGGGCTCGGTCGTGGATTCGCTCATCGCTGCTCTCCCACCGCACGGCGGTACGCGTCCTGGTTGGGCGCGTGCAGGAACTTTTCCTCGAAGCGCGCGTAGGCGTCGGCATCCCTGGCCGCTTCTGCATAGGCTCGCTGAAACGCTTCGTCGCGCTCGTAGTCCGGGGGGCACTCGGTGAAGTGGGCGCCGAGCGGCGCCTCGATCACCCCGTCCACCATGCCGCGATGGATGCGCAAGCTCTGCAGCGGGCCCTCGCGCAGGAAGCTCTCCGTCGGCACGATGCGCTCGCACGACATGAAGCGCTGTTTTGCGGCCATGCAGAACAGGTCATCGAAGTACAGATCCGGCCCGAGGTACTGGCCGTTGCCGGCGGCGTCGGCGCGGTTCATGTGGATCAACGCCACGTCGAGCTCGATCGCCGGCATCGCCAGCAGGCTCTCGCCGTCGGCATACGGTGAGCGGACCGTCTTCAGCTCGGGATTGAGCGTCATCACGTCCGAGCCGAGGCCGGCACGCGTGGGCAAGAACGGCAAGCGATTGGCAGCGGCGTACAAACCCCACTGCAGCAAGCCTTCATCGAGATCCACGCTGTCGATGGCACCGCTCTGGCGCGCACGCCGAAAGTTGGGTTCGAGCGGAATCGAGTCGAGCGACACGAAGCCGGTGATGGCCTTCTTGATCTTGCCCGCGGCACACAACAGACCCACGTCGGGGCCGCCGTAACTGACGACGGTCAAGTCTTTGAGGCTCGAGCGCAGGATGGCGCGCACCAGCGACATCGGCTTACGGCGCGAGCCCCAGCCACCGATACCGATGGTCATGCCATCGCGCAGCTGCGCAACCACTTCGGTATCCGTGATGACTTTGTCCAGCACTGGCGCTCAGCTCCCCGCGAACGCGCGCTCGGACGACTCGATGTAGTGCGCGGGATAGAACTGCCGCGCCCACTTGCGGTACTTGCCGACGGGACCGTCCCCTGCGCAAAGCATCGGCGGGTGCACGTAGATCTTGTTCTCCCAGACCGGGATGTCCTGGCCGAGCTGGCGCGAGATCTCCGCGACGAACGCCTTGCCCACGCCGCGCGTGATGTCGTCGTTGTCGAGCTTCTTGACGTAGAAGTTGAAGTGCACCTCGACGAAGTCGTCATCGACCGGTGTCTGCGTGGCCACCAGCAGCGTCTCGATCAAACCCGAGAAGCGATTGAGCGACAGCCCAAAGCCGTACGAGTGCGATTCGATCACGCCCTTCACCTCACCCTTGGGTGTCGCCATCAGCGTCTCGGCGCGCATGTGCAAGAGCGGCGTGCCGAACTCGATCACCGCTTCCGGGTAGTTCTGCGTGCCGTGCAGATAGCGGAAGTGCGCGACGTCGACGGCGTTCTCGCCCATCTCCTGGTTGTGCGTGCGAATCTTCCAGGTACGGTGCTCCGGGCCCGACCACCCGGGGTCGCTGGTCTCGGGAATCACCGGCGGCTCCCAGCTCGGCGGCTCGCCGTCGATGTGATGCCACGCCAGGATCATTCCGCTCTGCTCGCGCATGTGCCAGGTCGCGATGCGCGCCTTGGGCGGCACCTTCTTGGCGTACGGGATCTCCACGCACTGGCCCGTGCGATCCATCTTCCAGGCGTGGAACGGGCACTCGATGCAGTTGTCTTTCACCTTGCCGCCGTGCCCGAGGTGCGCGCCCATGTGCGGGCAGTGCGCGTCGAGCAACGCGGCGCGCCCGTCTTCACCACGGAACAACACCAGCTCCTTGCCGAACGCGGTGATCGGCTGCACCTGACCCGCCGCGAGATCTTTGCTGAACGCGACGGCGAACCAACCCGTGGGGTATCTCGGCAGCGGAAAGCGCGGACGCTTGTCGTGGCTGGTGTACGAAGCCTGCGTGCTGGTCGTGATGGTGTCCGTCGTCATGCTGCACCTCCTGCGCGGCGGCGCTCGGGCCGCGTGCCTGCACCCTGCGTGTGCGCGCCCCAACCGGTGCGGCGACGCGTGGAAGAATCGAGCTTGATGAACACGCCCTCGGCTTCGCTCACCAGCACGTCGTTCGAGTAGCAGCGCCCGACGGCGAAGATCTTTCGACCCTCGCTGCGCTCGTGCCAGGCCTCGAAGCGCAGCGCTTGGCCGAGCGGTGTCGGCGCGCGATAGCGGATGCGCAGCTCGCCGGTGGGACCCGCGATGCCCACGATCACGTTCGCCAGCGCGAGCACCTGATCCCAGATCATCGCGACCACGCCACCGTGCGCGAAGCCGACTCCGCCTTCGTACGCGGCGCCGAGCGTGACGCGCGCCACCATGCGGCCGCGCTCGACGGAGAGCGCAACCGGCGGTGCGATCGGGTTGAGCTTGCCCGCCACGGGACTGTACGGCAGGTAGTCGTCCGGGCAGGCCACGTCGAACGGCACTTGAAATCTCGGCACGGGCTTGGCGCCGGAGAACTCCGCCAGCGTGCGCACGATGGCCTCGACCTGCGCCGTGGTGTCTTGCAGCACGCCGAGAGGGGCATCCAACTGCACCACGTGCTCGATTGCGGCGCGAAGCGCGAGCACC
>JADGRG010000442.1 GCA_017881145.1 Sandaracinaceae bacterium
GGCCCAACGGGTCTTGCTGGAGGCCGGCAGCCCCAAGGCCGACACGGGCATCTCGGACTCCGGCAACATCGACCCCTGCAGCCCCAGCGAGCGTGCCAAGAACATCGGCTTTCCGGTGGCGCTCGCGGACGGGGTCCTGCACGGATGCAGTGTGCCGCTTTCGGCTTTCAGCACCCCTTCGCCCGACAGCACCGGGCTGCCTGCCATTACGCCCGAGAAGTTCGCGGAGCTATTGGCGGCAACCATCCTGGCGTCGAAAGTGGACAGCTCTCCCGACTCGCTCTGCGACCCAACCACCGGCGGACTCTACATAGACCGGACCGTTGATCCCCCCCAGCGCCTGGTGATCTGCCCGGCGACCTGCGCGACCGCAAAGATCGGGATCAACTACGTGCTCCGGCGTTACGGATGCAACGGCGCCGACGACGCAAGCTTCAACGGCGACGGCGCCACGCACTGAGGTTGACTCAGCACGAGGCGCCGCATGCCGCGCTGCTGGCCGCTACTTGGCCGGGGGCGGGGGCAACAAGACGGTGTCGATCACGTGAACGACGCCGTTCGAGGCCTTGATCGAGGCCACGATGTTGGCGTCGTTGATCATCATCTTGCCATCCTTCACGTGGATGGTGGCCTTGGCGCCGTTGGACATGCCGAGCACCATGCCGTCCTTGAGATCGGCCGCTTGGTAGGCCGAGGTCGTCACGTGGTACTTGAGGACGGTGCGGAGATCGTCCGCCTTTTCGGGCTTCAGGAGCCCCTCGACCGTGCCGGCCGGGAGCTTGGCGAAGGCAGCATTGGTGGGGGCAAACGCCGTCAGCGGGCCCGCGTTGGAAACGGCCGTCACGTAGTCGACGGCCTTGAGCGCCGCGACCAGCGTGGTGTGGTCCTTCGAGCCAGCAGCGATGCTGGCGATGTTGTTCGGGTCCAGCGGCGGAGTGCCCGATGGCTCGGGCTCCGGAGCGGCCGCGGGTGCAGGCGCTGCTGGAGCCGCTGCCGGCTCAGTGGCTGCCGGCGCTGGGCTGTTGCACGCGCAGACCAGGATTCCGAGAATCGTTAGAGATGACATTTTCGTCATGGTGTGTGGCGCGCTGTCTGTGGACCATCACGGTCCACGCTGGGAGGTCGCACCTGCACCCGACCGAGTGCGTCTACGGCGTGGGCAACACGTCTGGCTTTTCGCGTCGCGACGGTATGTAAGCGCGCGGCACTTGTCGACCACGCGACGCAAGAAATGCGTCGAAAGCCGCGGGGCGGCGCTGGTGGAGCGTGGTCGGGCGTGTGGTCCGTGGCATCTTGGATCCGTCTGGACATCAAAACCGCCCCTGGAGGCTGAAGCTCGCCGCGCGATCGTGGACTTCAGCGCTGACCTGCAAGTGCGAGGTGCCGCCGTGCACCGCTTTCCGCAAGAGATAGGTGATGGGCACCGCAAGCAACGGCAGGCTCTGCAGCGCAAGCATGGGACCGAAGGTGGAGTCGGCGGTGAAGCCTTGGCAAGCGACAGGCGCGGCCCCGATCTCGCAATGCTGGCCGAAGATAGCGAAGCCTGCACCGGTCGCACCGAGCGCGAGGCCGGCAGCACCCACCGCGTAGGACCAGCCGGGCGTGCCAGCTTGGTTGGGCAGCCAGAGGTAGTCGGAGAGTGCCAGCACACCCGCGCCAAGACCGCCCGCGAGCAGTGCCATGGGACCTCGATCACGGAACGAAGCATATGTGCCCGGCGTGAAGACCAGCGGCGTGCGCAGGCTCTGTCGGTCGGCGTAGAGCACCCAACCTGTAACCATGCCGCCCGCGCCGAGCAGAGCGAGCGCTGCACCGGCCAGTGGATGCGTCTGCTCGTGCAGCGGACGAGCCTCTTCGGTCGGCTCAGCTGCCCTGGCGGCAACGTCGGAAGCCGAAGGAGCCTGGAGTGCCGCAGCGGACGGCGGCAGAACCGTCATCGCAGCTGACGGCGGCGCGATGGGCTCCGGTGCATGCAGGAGTTTCTCCACCGCGGCACTGAGCGCGGCTGGCTGGTAGGCTTGGTCGTGCGCGTCATGCGCCGCGAGCAAGACTGCGACTTGCCTGGAAGTGCCTGACAGAAGTGGTCGTAGGCCAACCTGCACCGAGCCTTCGGACTCGGAGATCCAGAGCCCGACGAGGTGTTCCACGTGCAGCACGCGCGCTATGACCTGCGCGTCGGCATCTGCACGCACCTTGCGATCGTCGTCGCGTTAATACGCCAGCCAAAGACCCTGCTTGGTGTGCAGGGCACTGTCGAAGTCCGGATCGATGAGCAGGTGGTTATCACCGGGCTGCAGCTCGATCTCGTGGATGCGCCCGGGCACACCCGGCTCGCACTCCAGCTGCACGCGCGTGGTGCCCGAACGCACATCGCTGAAGCTCATCGGACTCTTGCCGACCTCGATGCCATTGAGACGCACGCCGCAACCAGCGCGGTCACCGCTACGAACGAGCAGCGTGGTCGCCTGCATCTGCCCCAAGCGCAGCGTCGCCTGAGCGAAGAGCTCGCGCAGCTCGGGCGGGTACGCGCGCCCCTCGGGCCGAAACCCCGGAAACGAACGCGAGCAATCCAGCATCTGGCGCAGCGCATGCTGGTGGTCGTTGCCGCGCTCCCACAGATAAGCCGCCATCAAACAGTTATCGAAAATCTTTCGCGCACGCGCAGCCTCGCGATTCAGAAAGTCGCGCGCCGGACCGCTGAGCGCATACACGCCTTCCATCGATTGCTGTGCCTGCACCAGCTCGCCGAGCGCCAAGTGCCGCGCCGCTTCGCTCACCCGACGCAAGAGCCGCGACATCTCATCGTTATCGAGCTGCACGGGCTCAGTGGAATGGTTGGTCTCGAGAAGCGCTGCAGCCGCGCTGCTGGTCAGCACCTCCTTGCCAGCGTCGCGCAGTGCCGCTTCGATGCCCGCGCTCAGCCGCTCCGGATCAAGGTCCTTCGAAGCGGGTTCAACCAGCACCGGAAGCACCAGCCAGCGCTCCTTGGCTTTGGCAGCGGCCGCTCCGGCTTGCGCATGGGCGGCTGCAGCCATCAGCAGCGGCAGCGCGCAGCAGCAGCTCAAGCGAAGCAAGATGAGAAGGCGTTGGGTGGGTGGCGTCATCGCATTCATCGAGCGGTCATCGGCCGGTGGGGCTGGATGTTGCGGGGAAGAGAGTGAGAACGCCGAGCGCAGGTGCGGTCGCGCCTCGGCGCGCGCGAACGGGATGAGGAGCGCCGCCCTGGACGCGCAGCCTAGTCAGGGGACGGCCTCGGGACAAGGACTGGGTTGGGGCGCTGGCATGCGTGTCAGGGCCAGGAGTTGATCATCTGCGGCGTGGGATGGTCGATGCCGAGATCATTGATGCCCAACTCTCCGTAGTAGTTGTAGCCCCAGCAGTAGACGCTTCCATCACGCTTGCGTGCGCAGGTATGCGCTGCCGTGCTGCCCGAGTAGATGGCCACTACGTCGCCGAAGCTCGGGATGAGCAGAGGCGTGGATGACGAGCTCGGTTGGTCCAAAGTTCCCGTTCCGAGCTCGCCGCGTTGGTTGTCACCCCAGCAATAGATGGTGCCGTCGGAGAGAAGCGCGCAGCTATGAAACTGACCTGTAGCCACGCCAACCGCGCCACTCGGCAATGCCACGGCAAAGTAGCGATTGCGTCCGGCAGGTGTCTGGCTGGAACCCAGCTGCCCCGACGAATGTTCACCCCAGCAGACTACCTGCCCAGTCCTGCGAAGCGCGCAAGCGTGCGAATACCCGACCGCGAGCGACGACGCATCGCCGAGCACGACCTTCTGGCTGTCGGCAACCTGCTCCGTCTTGTAGTACGGGCCGTTGGGATCCCTGCCCCAACAGTACACAGCGCCGTCCCCGGTGAGGGCGCACGCGAAAGTGTGCCCGACGCTGACATCAACGGCCTTGCTGATGTTGGGAAGCGCCGCACCAGTGCTGAATGGTTGGCCTGGATCGCCGCGTCCGTGGGACACGCCATCACCCATCAAGCCGCCCAAGACCGAACCCCAGCACACCACCTGCCCGGGAGTCCCGATGACCGCGCAACTCACTTGATCCCCC
>JADGRG010000443.1 GCA_017881145.1 Sandaracinaceae bacterium
CGAAGTCCTTGGCGGCCACGAGCGGGGCTGCACCCGTATAGGTCTCCAAGCCATCGAAGGTTGCGAGACCGAAGCGGACGCGCGTCGCATAGACATCGAGCACGCCATCGCTGCGTTGCGTGGGGTTCGCCTTGATTCGGTGGAACGGGACAAACCAACCAGCATCGTAAGTGAAACCATTCTGTGCCGTTCGGTCGACCGTCGTGCAGCCGAAGCTTGTGAAGGTACCAGTCAGAGCGCCCACCACCTGTGCCCAGCGGTTCTGCTCGCTCGCGTTGCAGTCGGGCAAGCGCTCGAGGCACGCGGACGTCGTACATTGGTAGCTCGGCTTCGACTCCATCGAGGTCGACGTGTCCAGCAGCAGCATGACGATGGGTGCAGGTGCGCCCGTCGTCGAGGCTTCGGGCGGCTCTGGCGAAGAAGCGTCCGTGGTTGTGCTCTGGGCCGCTGGTGCTGCCTGCTTTGCCTGATGGCAGGCAGCAGCGCCCAGCACGGTGAAGCAAATCAGACCACGTCCAAGGTGAATCATCCGCGTCCCCTCTGCCGCTGCCGGCACCGCGCGTGGACACACGCTGATCGGCATGCCAGGCGCCCCGTCCATGCTACGCCGGTGCATCCGACGCACAATAGTGGGTCCAAGTGCGCTGGGCCAGACGCCAAGCCCGAACACACGCCGCGCGGGGTCGGGGGTAGGGCGGCATCGTTAGTGTGGACTACCCGCACCACCACTTCCGCCGGCACCACCACTACCACGACTTCCGCGCGCGGCATCATGCTCACGGACAAGCAGACCAGAACGGCAGCGGCAGCGGCGACGCCGCGCGCTGTGCGTGAGGCGCGAGGCAAACGACAAGCAGCGGATCAACTGGTCTCGAAGGTCATGCACAAGGAGGCCTCGGGCTCCAGCATCGCCAAGGTCCGCGATGCGCTCAGTGAGCTCCGACGGGGCAGCCCGACAACTCGTCGCAGGCTCCAAGGCTGGGTTCGGGCTGACTTTGTGCTGAGCTGGATCCTCGGATACGACGACGTCTCTTTCAAATTCGTTGAGGACCAGACGGAGTCTGAGAGCCGGGACCACGAGCTTCTGACAGCTCGACGCTTTGACCGACGTAGCCCAGCCGACCAGAAGCTCGCGAAGGAGCAACGCGAAGCGGCGTACGAGCAGATGAAGCTGGAGTGCAGGCTAACCAACGAAGCGCTCGGTCACACCTACGCCGAGGCGCCCCACCCAAATGCAGCGCATCAGCGGAGCCGGGGGGAGGAGCGACGACGACCGATGAAGGAGAGTGACATGGTCGCAAGCAGATCACCTGCCGCGCGTGTCGGCAAGCCCCACGGTCATCCCCTGCTGCCGTGCGGTTTGATCGTCTTGTTCGCGTCAAGACCGCCGACGATCCGAAGCGTGACAGCACCAGAATCGACTATCGTTCCGACCATTGGCGCCTTGCTGCCGCGCAGCGCGGTGCGGATCTGCGGCATGGCGCGCTCGATGCGAGCTGCCATCACGTCGCCCGTGGCAGTCTTCACCATGAATGCAGCTACATTCGCATCAAGCAATGCAGCCCGTTCGTTTGGTCGGTATCGCAACCAGCCGTCCATCGTGATCACGACCCATCCGCGCTTCCCCACAGCCTGCAACCAAACTTCGTCCTCCGTACCCCTTTTGAAATGCTCGGTGAGCACATGGACCAGCTCTTCGGGTTCGAGCGCGCGCTCAACGGCCTCACGCACACCGCGGCCCAAGCATTCGTCGATGAAATACTGAAATGGCGGCTGCAGCTTACGCGGCATCGGCCTTGAGATGCGAGCGCGAGCGGAGCGCTTCCTCGATCTCCTCCGTACGCAGCTCGTAGTCGGCTGCGAGGGCGTCGATGGAATCACCGGCGTCGAAGCGCTCGACTATCATTTCTACCGGGACGCTCGTACCCGTGATGACGGGCCGACCAAACCGAATTGCGGGGTCGATCACGATCAAACGGCGCTCGCCGTCTATGTACAAGCGCGCTGCGCGGCCGTTGTGCCCGTATTCGATCTGCCGCAAACATTGCTCCAGGACGACGCGCATCGCCGTCTGACCGTCTTGGCTGGCGTTGATGAGCTGGCCGAACTTCTCGACGAACAAGTGAACACCGTCTGTCTTGAACTCGACGGTGGCGAGTGGGTGCTGGACCTTGAGCTGCTCCTCGACGTACCGGACGGCAGCACGAATCGGTGTCAGCCTCAACTGATGCGTCTTCCGCAGCGCGCGAAGCGCGTGCGCTTCGACCAAGTTCGTGAACGACCAGTGCGTCCCCGCGAGCTGGATGATAGGGCGCGCGCGCCGGCGCCGCGAAGTAGCCGGCCCGCCATAGCTCCACGCATGCAGCGCACCGAAGCTGATGCCGGTAAGGCGCGTCGCCTCGCGGAGGGTGTACGCGGGGGCGTCGATGAGCGGGGGGCGCTTGGGCGTCGGCACGGCATTCCTCCTTTGCAGTTCTCTAGAGTACCACGGGGACCCACCAGTCTCATCTCGCGCCGCCGAAGGCAAGTGCCCGGCCGGTGGCCCAGCAGGCCACCCCGTATGGTACGAAAACTCGATCGTCGGAAGACCCGTGTACTCACCGGCTCTTGGGTTGCTGGCGGAGGGCGCGTTTTCAGCCAGGTGCTCCGACCACCGTGCTTCGGCTGATGTGGTGGCCGAGGTTGGCCAGTGCGCCGTAGATGCGCGTGTAGCCCCAACCCGCGTTGTCGCGGGCCATCCGCAGCACCAGCTGCGCGCGCGTTCCTCTACGCGGCGCCCGGCGCTCAGGGTCCCGCCGTCACGCAGCACCAAACCCTTGTAATAGGCAGCCTGAGCAATCACCTTCCCGGTACCCAGCCAATCCCGGAGATCCGCCATCAGGGTGCTACTGGCTGCAGCTCACGGCTGCGGTGCGCCGCGTGCGGGGGCGGCAGTGTCGGAGTCTGCGTTCTCCGGAAGCGCCGGGTTTTCGATGGCGAGCCGGCGCACCAAGAGAGTGATCTGCCGGTCCAGGCGGCGAAATCGCGTGTAGACGTAGAAGAAGGCAGTGAGCATGCCGAGCACACTCACGTAGAGCAGAAGGTCAGCGCCGCGGCCGATGCCGAGCGCTCGTGCCACGACCGCTGTGGTTTGCGGCCAGATCAGCACCATGGCGCTGCCGGACCAGACCAGGAGCCAGAACGCGACGATGCGCTTGCGCACGTTGCCGCGGATGCCCGCCGACACGGTGAGCGTGCAGAGCAGAGCTAACACGCCCAGCGCGATGAGCTGGAACGCGTTCATCGGATCACCCGTCCGATCAGGTAGTCGAGCGCGACCCGCAGTGCGGCGCTGCTGCGTTGGCCTTTGGCGAGCGAGTAGTCGGTGTAACGGATATGCACCGGCACCTCGCGGTAGGGCAGGCCGGAGCTACGGATCTGATCGATGAGCTCGCTGGCGTGTGCCATGCGGTCGAGCTTGAGGTCGAAGTCTTGGGCGGCCCGGCGCGAGAAGGCGCGCAGTCCGTTGTGCGCATCGGTGAGCTTGATGCGCGAAGTGAAGCGCGTGAAGAGCACGGCCAACATCAGCACTAGGCGCCGCACCTTGGGGATCTCCGAGTTGCCGTCGAGGAAGCGCGAGCCGAGGCAGATGTCGACTTCGCCGCGCGCGATCGGGCCGAGCATGGCGGGCAGGTCGGCCACGTCGTGTTGGCCGTCGGCGTCGAAGGTGACGACGTAGTGAGCGCCGTTGCGCAAGGCGTAAGTGATGCCGGTCTGCAGTGCGGCGCCCTGTCCGCGGTTGAGCAGGTGCGTGAGCACGACGGCGCCGGCCGAGCCTGCTTCTCCGGCGGTGGCGTCGGTCGAACCGTCGTCGACCACGACCACGTTCGGGAAGGCCGCACGCAACTCGTGCACCACGCCAGCGATGCACCGGGCCTCGTTATAGGCGGCGATCACCACGCAAGTCTGCGCCTTGACGCTGGGCAGCAGCTCGAGCTCGCTCGATTGCGACGCTGTGGAGGCGGGGGTCATCGGATTGTGCATGGCGAGTGTAGCGCGGCCCCGGGGCTCGTCTATACTCGCGGCGTTTCTTGTCCCCATCCGCTGGGAAAGGACCAGACCTTGAAGAACTTCGCGCTCATCGGTGCCGCCGGTTACATCGCTCCACGCCACGTGCAGGCGATCCACGATACCGGCAACAAATTGGTGGCGGCCATGGACCCGCACGACTCGGTGGGCGGGCTCGACCGGCACTTTCCGGAAGCGCGTTTCTTCACGGAGATCGAGCGCTTCGACCGCTACCTGGAGCGCCTGCGCCGCGAGAAGCGTCCCGATCGCGTCGATTACGTCTCCGTCTGTTCCCCCAACTACCTCCACGATGCCCACTGCCGTCTCGGTCTGCGGGTCCACGCCGATGTGATCTGCGAAAAGCCGCTGACCGTCTCGCCCTGGAACATCGACGCCCTGGCCGAGCTGGAGCAGGAGTTCGGGCACCGTGTCTACACGGTGTTGCAGCTTCGGCTCTTGCCGGTGCTCAAGGAGCTGAAGCAGAAGCTCACGAACGACCCTTCGCGCAAGCGGGCGCAGCTCTGCCTCTCGTATGTCACCCGTCGTGGCCACTGGTATGAGACCTCCTGGAAGGGCAACCCCGAGAAGTCCGGCGGCGTCGGCATGAACATCGGGATCCACTTCTTCGATCTGCTGCTTTGGCTCTTCGGCAAGGCCCGCCGCTCCGAGCTGCATCTTCAGGAAGCCAGCAAGATGGCTGGCTTTCTGGAGCTGGAGTGGGCCGACGTGACCTGGATGCTCTCGGTCGACAAGGCCGATCTGCCAGCCGGCTATTTCGAGGCCGGCAAACCTGCCTACCGTTCGCTCACCATGGACGGCAAGGAGATCGAATTCTCCGAGGGCTTCACCGATCTGCACACCGCGGTCTACAAGGATATCCTGGCGGGCGGTGGCTTCGGGCTGATGGAAGCCAAGCCTTCGGTCGAGCTGGTCTACGCGCTGCGCTCGTCGAAGCTCGTCGAGCGACCCTCGCTCGCACACCCGCAGCTCGCCAAGATGCGCGGCGGGAAGTAAGCGTCGCTCCCTACGGGTTCAAGGTCACGATCTGTGCGCCGAAGAGTCCGTCGATGCGCACTACGTGCTTGCGCAGACCGCGCGTGACATTGAGAGCGCTGGCGCGGTTGTAGGCGAAGACGTGCTGCAGCCGATAGCGGCGGAGCGTCGCGAGGCGTGTGCTCACGTCGGTGTCGGCGCGGAAGAGTTGGTAGGCGGCCTGTCGGCGTTCCGCCATATCCGCAAGGCCGCGCGCGCCGCGGTCGGGCGCTGGCGCGAGCACGAAGCAGTCGCAGTGCATCGCCACGTGGTAGTCCGCAGCGGGTGGGGCGCCGATGGTTTCCCCCGAGGCTACGTGCGTGGCGAAGAAGCGCGCGGTTTCCTCGATGTGGTGAGCTCGATAGTCGAAGCTGTAGCGCTTGGCCTGGGCGAAGTATTTGTCGCGGGTCCAGACGCCGTTGTCGACGCCGAAGCGCAGCGCGTAGAGTGTGGCTGTGACCAGCCCAGCCAGCTGAAGCAGTCTGGGGATGCCCAGCTTCTTGGCCAGCGGCTCGCAGAGCTCGAAGAGCGTGCCCGGTGTGAGCGCGAAGCCCACCACCACGAACACC
Source organism: Sandaracinaceae bacterium (assembly GCA_017881145.1). Classification (GTDB taxonomy): domain Bacteria; phylum Myxococcota_A; class Polyangia; order Polyangiales; family JAFGIB01; genus JADGRF01. The sequence goes on from JADGRG010000443.1 coordinate 5,649, forward strand.
AACGTGCTGCGCCAGAGGACCCAGTCGGCACCGGCCACTTTCACCAGCAGGGTGCACAAGGGCGGAAAGAAGAGCTCGGCCGAGGTCGCAAGCACGATGCCGAGCAGCGCGAGCACACGCTTCTTCTCGCGACCAAGCAATGCGAGCAAGAGCAGCACGAACATGTGCGCGTAGCGGTTGCCGGTTCCCATCAGGTGGGTCGGGTCGCCCATCAGGCTGCCACTCGCAAGGCGCACGAAATGCGGACCAGGTGGTGGCAGTGGCGGGGTTGGTGCGGGCGTTGCTGCAGCGCTCGGCGTGGCCTGCGTTGCTGGCGTGGCGCTGCTGCTGATGGCGGCAGCGGCCGGGGCACTTCGCAAAGCACTCTGGATGCGCGGCAGCGCGGGAATGGCCAGCCACGGCAAGCAGAGGCCGAGTGCACAGAGGCTGGCCAAGATCTGGCGCTTACCAGGCTGAGTGCGGGCGAAGAGATAGAGGAGCTTGCCGGTCAGGGCCGGAGCTACGGCCAGGAGCAAGAAGAGCGCGTTCAGCATGTGCACCTGGGCGAGCGCGAGAGCGCAGAGCCCGATCCACACGCTGGCGCGGAAGCTACGCTCGCCGGCCAGCGCTTCGATGCCGAAGCCGATCCCCATGGCGAGCAGGAAGTTGGGCGCAAGCGTGTTGGGATACGCGAGCACCGAGTAGGGTGCGACGAATAAAGTCGCAGCGATCGCGCCGAGCCAGCCCAACCAGGGCCTGCGGAAGATGCTCACTGCCAAGTGATAGATGGCGGCGGCGTTCATCACCTTCGCCCACGGCCAAGCGCTCATCCAGGCGACCCCGGGGTGCACGGAGGTGAGCTGGGCACAGGCCGCCAAGAGCGCGTGGTAGAGATTGGTGTGGTAGAGGTGGTCGAAGCCGTGACCGGCAACCAAGGGGTCCCAGTTGTTGAAGCCGTGTTGCAGCAGCATGCGCGCGCGAGCCACGTGGTAGCCGGCGTCGCCGCCGAGGTGCGTGCCCACGCGTGTGCTGAGCGCGACGTCCGCCAGCAGGATGGCCGTGCCGAAGACGGCGACCGGACCAGGCCAGGTGAAACGCCACCTGACGCGAAGCTCGCGCGACAGCAGCCCGAGCGAGAGAGCGACTAGGAGCACGATCGCCACCGAGAGCGTCATGATCGGCAAGTGCAGCAGGTAGCCCGCGATCGAGATGGGCGTCAGCAGCCCGAGCGTGGCTAGATAGCTGCGGCCGATGCTGGCCAGCGCGCCGTCCTGCAAGGCCGCGCGATCCAAGATCCGTAGCGCCGCGTAGCCCGGCAGAAAAAGTGCGAGCCAGAATGCGTAGACAGCGATCATCGAGGGACTGGTAGCAAGCCTAAGACCGCGGTGCGCTCGCGCCGAGAACACCCCTTGCCCGGCAAGGCGGTTCCCGGGAGCCTACTAGGCTTTCTTGGGTTTCGCTGCTCTCACTTCGCTGCTGCCGCGCTGATGGCCTTGCGATCGGTCTCGCCGCCGATCGGATCGAGGCAGAAGAACGCGTCGCGGCCGTCCTCGATGCCGTAGGCCGGTAGGTTGGACGAGCTCGAACAGACTTGTCCGTCCTTGGTGAAGACCATGTCGCGCAACCAGGTCACGCGCGTGGGGCTCGGGTATGCGATGAAGGTCTTATTGCGCGGATCGAAGCGCAGCACGCGATCGGACATGTTCGAGGTGATCCAGATCTCACCGGTCTGCGGGTGCACGTTGAGCGCGTAGGGCGTCTCGTATTCGCCGGGGGCGAGCACGGGTAGCTGGTAGTTTTCGAACTTGCCGGTCGTGGGATCGAAGCGCATCAGCGCGCTCTCGTCGAAAGCTGGGATCCACAGGATGCCGTCCTTATCGAAGCGCGGGCGGCGCGGACCACCGAGTGGCGTGTCGTACTCGACGATCGCGAGAGTCTTGGGATCGATGCGTCCGAGCTTGTTGGCGAAAAGCTTCGCGTACCAGATCGAGCCGTCCTTCGGGTTGACATCGATGCCGTAGGGCAGGTTCGCGAACATGCGCCCCTGCGTGAAGCGATGCGCCGACAGGCGTGCCGGCAGGTTCTTCTTGGGCCAGAGCCAGCCGAAGAATTTGAGTGCGACGGGCGTGACTGTGTCGCCAAGCCAGTGGAAGAAGCCGTCGTGCGGTAGCTGGATCACGGTCTTGGAGTTGGTCTTGGGATCGAAACGCACGACTTTGTTCGAGACCGCAGCGGTGAACCACACCACGCCCTCGCGATCGATGCGGATGGTGTGCGGATAGAGGAGCGACTCGTCGAAGGAATACACTTCGTATTTGTGCGTGACGGGGTCGAAGCTCATCAGCTTGGAAGACAAGGCGTTGGTGATCCAGAAGCGTCCGTCCTCACCTTGCGCGAGGCTGTGCGGGCCGTGCTTGCCGGTAAAGACCCCGAGTGGCAGTTGCATCGCCGCGAATAGGCCACCCTCCGGCAGGTCGATGTCGGGTTGCGGGAAGCGCTCGATCACGCCGGTCTTGCGATCGAGCACCCAGACCAGATCGTGGCCTTCGTCGGTGCCGTAGAGCTTGTCGTCGTGGCCCACATCCGTGTCGTGCACGAAGGTCATCGGGTCGCCCACGTGCCATTCGTAGATCTTGGCGCGCGAGAGCTCGTCGCTCGCCGTGTACTTCTGCATCGCCTGCACCGGTTTGCCGTTCAAGCCAGCCGTCAGCCGTTCGGCGATGGTCGATGCCTGACCCGTGGTCAGCAGCGCGCCATAGCCTTCCATGCGTGCGATGGTCAGCTCCCAACCGGACACCGCCTTCGGGATGCGCGTCAGCTGGTTGCCGATCTGGTGGCAGTAGTTGCATTGCGAGATGAAGGCGGCGCGTGTGTCAGCATCGGGCCACTTCACGCACGCCAGGTGGGCCGAAGCCGTGAGGCTGTCCGACAGCGCCTGTGCATTCGGGAAGGGCGAGAGCTGAAAAGAAAGCTCGTTCACCGCGCCATCGTTCGCCGCCACGGGCTGCTTTTCGTCCTGAAACTTGTGCGCACGCGCTCGCACCTGGAGCTTGCCGGAGAAGGGCGTGCGGATCGCGTAGCTGCCGTCGGCCGCGGTGTACACCGTCTGCTTCACGTCGCCTGCGGCGCTCCACACCGTGACGAGCGCGCCAGCGAGCGGCTTGCCGGCATCGTCGAGCACACGCCCTTGGAAGTCGGCCGCGGTAGCGGGCCCAGCGTGGATGAGCACATGCACGAGCGCGAGTGCAGCCAAGAGCCGCGAGAAGCGAGACGTGTCCAACGCTGCGCGCCGCAACGCGCGGCAAGTCGAGGTCAGCGAATCAGGGAAGAACATCGGCGACTCCAGGCGAGCGAGAGGTTGGACCATTCCACGACGGGGCAGAGCGCGGCATAGCGCGGAACGCCGAGCGCGCGCAACGCGGGGACCGGGCGACCGCGAGACGGCGGCATCCGCCGCAAACCGAGCTGCGCGCCGCTGCCCGGGTGGATGCAATTGAGCTGTATCAATTCCGTTGACATCGTTTAGGTCGTCGCGCGAAATGCGAGATGCGGACTACATAACGACTACAGCTAGATTAGCGTGAGAATCCAAAGAGCTTGCACTGGGCTGCTCGGGCTTGTCGCATTCACGGTGGTGTCGTTGGGGCTCGATACCGCGAACGCCGCAGCGTTCACGCGGAGCGGGGCGGGGATCGATGCCTTTGGCAAAGCCATCCCCATGGGGCACGAGTGGCTGACTCGCCTATCGCTCTTGGAGCTGATCGGCGGAGATCCAGTCGTGAAGCCCGATCCAGCCGACCCCCGCAAGAAGTGGACAAAGGGCAAGGCCAAGAACACGAAGGTCAACCCGAGCGAGGTCGCGCGGATCAAGAAGTCCTCGGCTCACGATGAGCGCTATCAGTCGACATATCGTGCCGTCCTGGACGCCATCATCGGCGAGCGCTGGGTGGACATCGCGGGCTTCAACGTCACCAACGCGACCGTGGGGAAATACGACTGCTTCGATGCGGTCGCCCAGGAGCCTGCGGAAATCCAGTATGACCACTACATGCGGCGCTACGACGACCGCAAAGCCAATGGCGGTGTCAGTGCCGCGACGCGCTCACAGGAACGCTTCATCGAGGACTTCGTGAACGCGGCCATGGCGCCGTCCACCGTGATGAAAGTGTGGGATGGCGGGGTTATGGGGCCCAGGCCGACGTCGACCGCAACTACTTTCTCTTCGGGCGCGCGCTGCATGTGTTCGAGGATTCCTTCAGCTCCGAGCACACGGTTCGCGCCCAGGACGACAACTACGAACGTGTTCGCCAGGTGAAGAGCTACCTCTGCGCCGCGGGCTCGGAGCAGCATTCGCATTCCAAGGCAGAGGTCCTGGCGTATCGCAGCGGCGATGTGGTCTGGAAGCCGGGGACTCAGATCGACAGCGGCTGGGCCGGCTACAAGCCAAGCAACATGAAGGACGTCGCGTTGGTCGCAGTCGAGGCGACCAAAGATGCGTGGGCTGCGTTCATCCGGACCATGGGCACGCCGCTTGCGCAGCGCAGCCAGGCCGCCCGGAGCGAGGCGCAAACGCTGGTGAACAATTGGCTGAGCATCAATGCGCAAGAAGCCGGCGCTTGGTATCAGGATGAGGCGCACCGCGATGCTACTTACGTGCTGGCGACCGGTCAGACCGGCAAGGGCGTGCCGGTTGTCGACTGTATGAAGGGTCTCGGCGAGCAGACCGGGGACCAGCTCGCACGCGTGCGCGCTCTCGAAAACACGCAGCGCATCTGCCTCTTCAACATCGATGCCGAGGCCGGCTACTCCGATCTCTTCGACCCCAACCTCCACATGCCCTTCAACTGGAAGTGGAAGACCGGGGCCCTGGGCAATTGGGTGACCCCGCCGGCCAATTGGCAGATCCCCAGCCGTGCCGCCGACACTGGCATTCGGGTCAAGATCAAGAACGTCGCCACGGGGCAGTATCTCAGCGCTCCGGATGGTGTTGGCCACAATCAGTGGATCTATTCCACGGCCGGAGGCGCACCGATCCTGACCTTCATCCTCGTCGGCACCCCGGCGAATGCCACCTATCGCCTGGCCGATGCCAGTCTCTTCCTCAGCTACACCAACACGACCGGCGCAGTGAAGCTCTGGGAGACCCC